>DASRHD010000204.1:0-3364 GCA_035650695.1 Opitutaceae bacterium | reverse complement strand
GGCACGCTCTGGAAAAACGCAAGGATTTCAGGCGGCAGACCGACTGCGCATACGATATCGATCTGCTCCTCCGTGGCCGTTCGTACCGCCTTGATATTCGCCAGGTCCCGCACGCGCGAGTCATCAATGGAAAATCCGCGATATTCCAATCCCGTCGTCTCAGCACGAAGAAACAACGGTGAGATGAACAATCCAATCAGCCACGCGCCGGCGCGCCATTGCTGGCGTGTGCCAATGGACCCCATGTCAGCATGTCCATCCGCGCCCCAGCAGCCGTGCGGGCAGAAACAGCAGTGCCCGGATCAGCGCCAGCGCCGCATGCACCACCATGCCGGTGACGCGGAAGGGAATCGAAATCAGCCAGAGAACCGGCCAGAGCACCAGTATGAGGAACGCCAGCGGCCAGCAGAGGGTGAGCAGAATCGCCCAAAGCAGCAGGATGATCAGCAGTTTCATCGCACCGGCCAGCCTACCCCGCACAGACCGCGTGGCGAGCGGAAATGCGGCGGGCGCCCTCAGGCGGCGTCCTTCTTCAGCGAGGCCATGTCGATGACGAAGCGGTAACGCACGTCGCCTTTCAGCATGCGATCGTAGGCTTCATTGATCTCCTGCATGCGGATCAGCTCGATGTCACAGGCGATGCCGCGTTCGGCGCAATAATCCAGCATTTCCTGGGTCTCGGCGATCCCGCCGATGACCGAGCCGGCCAGGCTGCGGCGTTGCATGATCAGGCCGGAAAGACCGATCGACAGCGGTTTTTCCGGCAGGCCGACGTCGGTCAGGGTGCCTTCGAATTTGAGCAAGTTGAAAAAAGCGCTGATGTCATGCTCGGCTGCGACCGTATCAAGAATGAAATCGAAGCTGCCCTTGTGGCGGTCCATCTCGTCCGGATTTTTCGAGATCACCACCTCGTGCGCACCCAGGCGCAGCCCGTCCGCCACCTTGCCCGGTGAGGTGGTAAAGAGAACCGTGTGCGCGCCGAAAGCCCGGGCGAATTTCACGCCCATGTGCCCCAGACCGCCCAAGCCGACGATGCCGACCTTTTTGCCCGCCCCGACCTTCCAATGCCGCAGCGGCGACCAGGTGGTGATGCCGGCGCAAAGCAGCGGCGCGGTCGCCGCCTGATCGACTTTGGCTGAAATCTTCAAGGTGTACGCCTCGTCGACGACGAGTTCCTCCGAATAGCCGCCGTAAGTCATGCCTTCGAGGTGGGGATCCGGGCTGTTATAGGTCCAGACCGGTCCGTTCGCGCAATATTGCTGCAGCCCCCGCTGGCAGCTCGGGCAAATCCGGCAGGAATCGACCATGCATCCCACCGCCGCCAGGTCGCCTTCCTTGAATTTTTTCACCTTCGGCCCGGTCTTGATCACCCGGCCGAGAATCTCGTGGCCGGGCACACAGGGAAATGTCGTGCCGCGCCACTCATTGCGCGCCTGGTGCAGATCGGAATGGCATACCCCGCAGTAAAGAATATCGATGACCACGTCGTGGGGCAGCGGCTCCCGGCGCTGGAGCGTAAATGGAGCCAGGGGCGACGTGGCGGATCGGGCGGCATAAGCTCTAATGCTCATAGTTTTGTCGGTACAGGTTTGAGAATCCGTGCGAGCGGAAAAAGCGCGGGCGCGGGCAACGGGCGAAACGGAAGATCCTTAACCCCTCATCTAACCGCAAAAAATTCTTCATGCAAGCCTCTGGCGACAAGCCGCGGTGCAAACCGGGTCTGGTATGGTGGACCAGACCGGACTCAAACCGGCGACCTCCTCGTTGCGAACGAGGCGCTCTATCAACTGAGCTACTGGCCCGTGCTGCGGAAGGGTCGTTTTGTGGAAAGCTCCCCGTCAAGTAAACACCAATTTTGCCGATCAGCTCCGAATACGCCTGCTGACGGCAATTTTCAGCCGGCGGCTAGTCCGGACTGCCCGCCAGCCGGGCAAAAATCATTTTTCCACCCGCCGTGGGCAGCACGCTGGTAATCTCAGCATGCACGCGCTGGCCGATACGATCGCGCGCCGACGTGACCACCACCATGGAACCGTCGTCGAGGTAGCCCACGGCCTGGCCGTCCTCCTTGCCCGGTTTCATCAGCTCCACCTCGAGCGACTCGCCCAGCACCAGCTCCGGACGCAAGGCCCGCACCAGGGTATGAATATTGAGCCAGGGCACGCGGTTGAACTCGGCGATTTTCGCCAGATTGTAATCGGTGGTGAGCAACTTGGCGCGCAGCGATTGCGCGAGAAAAACCAGCTTGGCGTCGATATCCTCGCGCCGGGCGACTTCGCTCTCGTGAATGCGCAGATCGAGATTCTTGATTTTGCGCAAATCGGAAAGCACCTCCAGCCCGCGCCGTCCCCGCGCCTGCTTTAGCGGATCGGGCGAATCGGCCACCGCCTGCAGTTCCGTCAGGACGAATCGCGGAATAACCAAGGCCGCGGTCAAAAATCCGGATTCGCAGATGCGCGCCACCCGGCCGTCGATCAATGCACTCGTGTCCACCACGACCAGGGGCACATCGACATCGTGCGGCACGAAGCGCACGTAGGGAATGACGAGATTGAACTCGTCCTTGCCGCGCAGCGCCATGACCGTGGCAAGATAGGTGCAGATCAGAAACAGCGCCAATCGGAATAAAAAGATGATCTGTGGGTCGCCGGCGGCAAAAAGCGGTGACTCCCCGATAAGGTAGGCGATGAGGGTGCCGATCCCCAGCCCGAAGGTGACGGCCGAAAGTCCGCGCAGCGAAAAGCCCTTTAGTAGCAGGTCCACAAGCACCATCAGCACGCCGAGCAAAAGTCCGATCAACGCCCCCAACCACCGCTTCGAATCCCAATCTTCCGACGCATAACAAACCAGCCATCCCGCCGCCGGGCAGATGATCAGGAATACCATGCGGATGGGGAACAGCGTCTTGTTCATGCGGGAAAAATGTCAGCTGCGGCGAAGAAAATAAATCACGAACGGCACAATGATGAATACGACCATGATGCCATAAAGCAGAAGGATTGCACGCCGGGCCTTCTTTGGAGTAGCTTCATCCTCGGTCATCGACTCCAGCCAACTCCACAACGTTCCCCATGACAACGCAATACTGGCTCGTAAAACAGGAACCGGAGGCCTACGCGTGGGAAGCTTTTCTGCGCGACGGCCTCACCACCTGGGACGGCGTGCGCAATTTCCAGGCGCGCAATAATCTCAAGGCCATGCGCGCCGGCGACCGCGTGCTTTTTTATGCGAGCGGCGGTCCGAAGTCCGTCGTCGGCATCGCAGAGGTCGCGCGTGCCGCCTTTCCCGATCCGACCGCCGATCCGGCGGAAGGCTGGGTTGCGGTGGAATTAAAACCGCTCAAAAGCCTCTACCGGCCGGTCGC
>DASRHD010000203.1:0-5673 GCA_035650695.1 Opitutaceae bacterium | reverse complement strand
GATCACGCAATATTACACCGAGTATAAATACCGTCCTGTCCTCTCTATCGCCGAAAGCTGCAAGACCGGTCCGGCGACCACGATCATCACCGGCCTGTCTGTCGCCATGGAGTGCACCGCCCTGCCGGTGATCGCCATCTCCGGCGCCATCCTGGGATCCTATTACCTCGGCGCCCACGCCGGTCTGAATGCCACGCCGCAGGCCGCCGGGCTCTATGGCACGGCGATCGCCACGATGGGCATGCTCTCCACCGCCGCCTACATCCTCGCCATGGATACTTTCGGGCCGATCACCGATAACGCCGGCGGCATCGTCGAGATGTCGCGCCAGCCGGAAGATATTCGCCGCCGCACCGACCGGCTCGATTCGGTCGGCAACACCACCAAAGCGCTGACCAAGGGATACGCCATCGGCAGCGCGGCCTTGGCCGCCTTCCTGCTTTTTTCGGCTTACATTGACGAAGTGAAGCTCGCGCTCGGAATGAATCCGGAAGCGCAGTTTCCCGTGGATATCGGCAATGTTCCCGTATTCACCGGCGCTTTGTTAGGCGCAATGCTCGTGTTTTTATTCAGCGCTCTGGCCATCCGGGCCGTCGGTCAGGCGGCTCAGACCGTAATCGAAGAGGTGCGCCGCCAGTTCCGCGAAAACAAGGGAATCATGGCCGGCACCTCCGACCCGGAATACGGAACCTGCGTCGATATCGTAGCCAAGGGCGCCCTCAAGGCTATGGTGCTGCCAGGCATACTCCCGGTGCTGGGACCTGTTCTGGTCGGCGTGATCTTCAAGAATTTTTCGGGCGCCGACGCCCTCATTCCCGTGGGCGCGGTCTCTGTTGCGGCCTTCCTCATGGTCGGCACCATCGGCGGAATCCTGGTGGCAACCATGATGAATAACGGCGGCGGCGCCTGGGATAACGCCAAGAAATATATCGAGACCGGCGCCCTCGGCGGCAAGGGCTCCGAGGCGCATAAAGCCTCGGTGGTCGGCGATACTGTGGGCGATCCCTTCAAGGATACCGCCGGGCCTTCACTGCACGTGCTGATCAAGCTGCTCAGCACCATCACCCTGGTCGCCGCACCTTTGTTCGTCTGACGCTCGCGCCACCGGCTGACCGCCGACAGCTGACAGCCGTGATCGCTGAAAGCTGATCGGCGGCCGCCTCTCCTCCGCCTAACGCAAGACCTGCCCCTTTGTCTCCCGGGCAAACAGCAAAACGCCCATGCCAAGCACATAAATCAGCGCAATCGAGCTTGCCGCCCGCGCGAACGTTCCCAGATGCACAACCAGGTATCCGGTCACAAACGGCCCGGCGGAGGCCAGCACCCGCCCGGCATTGAAGCAGAAGCCCGAGCCCGTCGCGCGGATCCGCGTGGGATATAGCTCGGGCAAGTAAACCGGAAATCCGCTGAAAATGCCGTTGGTCATGAAGCCGAGAATCGGCAGAATCAGCAGCAGGCGCGCATAGGTTTCCGGCGCGAGAAACGTCGCCGGCAGGATGATCGCCGACCCCAGCAGCGTCAAGAAGAATGCGGCTTTCCGCCCCAGCCATTCCGCGAGCAGCGGAAACGCCAGGTACCCTAGAATGGCTCCCGCATTCAAGCTCATCACGGCATAGCTGACCATTTGCGTCACCGCCTCGCCGCTCAGGCGCCGCGGCTCGAGCAGCTCGCGCACCAGCGAGGGCGTCCAGTTCGTCGCGCCCCACAGCCCAAAAACCGCCACGAACGCGAGCGCCGAACCGGCTAGCGTATCGCGCCGGTGTTGCCGCGTGAATAGTTCCGCAAGGCGCGGCCGCTGCAAACCGCCGGCTTTGGCCTTCGCCCACTTTTCGGACTCTTTCACCTTCAACCGCGCGATCAGAGCGACCACGGCAGGCGCAATGCCTGCGAAAAACATCACCCGCCAGCTCCGGCCGGCCAGCAAAAGCGAAAGACCCGCCGCGAGGAAGTAGCCCGCGCCCCAGGCCGATTGGAGCAGCCCCGCCCCTTTGACGCGCAACGGCTCCGGCCACACCTCGGCGACCAGCGTCGCCCCGGCCGCCCACTCGCCGCCGATGCCGAGCGCCGTGAGAAAACGGTAAATCGCCAGTTCCCACCAGGTGTGCGAAAGCCCTGCCAGCCCGGTGCAAACCGCGTAAATCAGAATGGTGATAACCAGCGTGCGAGAGCGGCCGATGCGGTCGGCCAGCAGGCCGAAAACTACGCCGCCCAGCGCCCAGCCGATCAGAAAAATCGCGAAGATGATGCCGCCATACCAGCCGATATTTTCCGCCCCGTTCCGGCTGCCCAATAGCTCGTGCAGCGCCGGCGTGAGCGCCAGCGCGTAGATGGTCGAATCCATCGAGTCGAATACCCACCCCAGCCACGCCACACCCAGGACCACGCTCTGATAACGGGTAAGTTGCCGCCAGGAGGATTTTGACTGCGCCGCCGCGCCCGAAGTTCGTATTGCCGGCAAAACAGCATCATACGCAATTGCGAAACGGGTTTCAAATCGGCCGCGGCCGTCCCGTCGAGACGCGGCGAATGCGGCGAAAGGCCCGCGAAGAAAGCAGTCGCGATCGCTCGCGCCGCGCGCCGGGCGATGCGCCGGAGCCCCGCGCCGCGCCAGTCAACTTAGTTGCCGCGCTTCTTGATGATCAGATTAGGGAGGAGGCAGGCGGTCCGAGAATACCAGATCGCGCTCCGAGGGGCAGTTCAAACAAGCGTCGCCTCTCGTCGTGAACCACAGATACAACTCGTGGTACGACGCCGAGGTCGTGGCGTCGCTGTCGGCCACCCAATACTGGTCGTAGTTGGGTGTGAGTTTCGTAAAATGCAGGCGCGTCGGCCTGCTGCCCAGCCGGGCCCCGATGGAACGCAGCATCCGCACCTGGTGGTAATACAAGGGATATGAGAGGATCGCGGCCGGCGCTGTGAACTTCACCAGCTTCCCCTTCCAGTCGAAATCGCTGTACGGCTTGCGCCTCTGAAGCAGACTCGTCGGCTTGCCGGTCGAGGTCCCAGGGAAACGCGCCCAGCGTGGCGATCAGGCTCAACGCCAGCAGGGCGCCCACATACAGAAGCAACACCTTTGCCAGGGCCTGCAAATGCCTCCCTAGAGTATTACTACTATACATATTGCGGCGCCTTCGCTCGTGGCGTAAGGCTTCGGAAATCCTTCTAGCTTGCGTGGGCGAAATTGCGGCCGCGCCCCGCTAAGGTGAACAACGCAGCCGCCGCGCGGAAATTACCCCGGTGTTTAATCCAATGGTGCTGAGCCCGCCGAAAAAGCGGGCGTGCTCGATCTTCATGCAGCGGTCCATCACCACCTCGAGTCCCGCCTGGCGGGCCCGCTCGGCGGCCGCTTCGTGAATTACGCCCAGTTGCATCCAGATGACTTTGGCGCCGATGGCGATCGCGTCTTCAACGATGGCTGGCGCGGCCGAAGGCTCGCGGAAAATATCCACCACCTCCACCGCCCCGGGAATTTCCCGCAGCGAAGGATAGCTTGTCCGGCCGAGGACTTGTTTTTCCCGCGGATTCACCGGAATCACCTCGTAGCCTTCCGCCAGCAGATAAATCGCCGCGAAATGACTCGGCCGGAAGGGGTTTGACGACAGGCCGACCATCGCGATGCGTTTGTAGCGTTCCAGAATCCGCAGCCGGTCGTAGGCCGTCGTGGCAAAGCGGCTGCGGTTCACCGGCGAGTTGCCCGCCACGCCGTCCGCCGCGCTGAATTGGCAAACTGGCCCGTTCTTCATCCCTGCCTCATCGCTGCGAGAGGTGCAGCGCCTGATCGAGGTCCCATAGAATATCCTCGATGTCTTCGAGGCCGATCGAGAGCCGGATCATGTCGTCGGTCACGCCGCACGCCGCCTTTTCTTCGTCGCTCAATTGCTGGTGCGTCGTCGAGGCCGGGTGGATCACCAGGCTCTTGGCGTCGCCGACGTTCGCCAGGTGGGAAAACATCTGGAGCGACTCGATGAATTTGCGCCCTGCTGCAAGGCCGCCGCGGATCCCAAAGGTGAAAATCGCCCCGCAGCCGAGCGGCAGATAACGCTGCGCCAGCTCATGATAGGGGCTCGATGCGAGCCCCGGATGATTGACCCACGCCACGGCCGGATGTTCCGCCAAAAAACGGGCCGCCGCCAGGGCGTTTTGCGTATGTCGCTCCATGCGCAGGCCCAGCGTTTCCAGGCCTTGCAGGAACAGGAACGAGTTGAAAGGGCTCAGCGCCGGCCCGAAGTCGCGCAGGCCTTCCACGCGGGCCTTCATGATGAAGGCGAAGTCGCCGAAAGTCTCGTAAAACCGGATGCCGTGATAGCCCTTGCTCGGCTCGAGAAGCTGCGGAAACGCGCCCCGGTCCCACGGGAAGCGCCCGCTGTCCACGATCACGCCCCCGATTGAAGTCCCGTGCCCGCCGATGAATTTGGTGGCCGAGTGCAGCACGATATCCGCCCCGTGCTCGATGGGCCGGCAAAGATACGGAGAGGCGAAGGTATTATCAATTACCAGAGGGATTCCGGCCTCATGGGCGATGCCGGCGGCAACGGCGATGTCCAGAACGTTCATGCGCGGGTTAGCGATCGTCTCGGCGTAGAGCAGGCGCGTGCGCGGCGTGATCGCCCTCCGGAAATTTTCGGGGTCGTCCGGATCAACAAAGGTCGTAGTAATGCCCAGCCGCCGGAAGCTCACGTCGAACTGCGTGTATGTGCCTCCGTAGAGCGTGCTTGCCGCCACGATTTCGTCGCCCTGGCCCACCAGGCTGGTGAGCGCAATGAACTGGGCCGCTTGGCCGCTCGCCACGGCCAGAGCCCCGACGCCGCGCTCCAGCGCCGCCATCCGCTCTTCGAACACCGCCGTCGTCGGGTTCATAATGCGCGTGTAGATGTTTCCGAAGCGCTGGAGGTTGAAAAGGTTGGCGGCGTGCTCGGTGTCTTCGAAGACGTAGGAAGTGGTTTGGTAAATCGGCACGGCGCGGGCGCCAGTGGCCGGATCCGGCCGCTGCCCGGCGTGAAGGGCGCGCGTGTTGAACCCGAAGATGTGGTCCTGATCGGCGCTCTCGGCGCGCGTGGTGGCAGAACTGATTGTATCGGCCATAAAGTTCCTATGCAGATGATGATAGAACAGTCGGGTCTCGCTCCAGTAACGACCGGCGGCGCCGGTGGCCACATCCCGGCGGTCCTCGACGAGATGTATACGGCGGGCCGGCGAAGCGGCGTCTGTGCGCAGCGGAAGCTGCGGTCCATCACCTGGGCCAGGGACCGGCTGTTCCCCCACCGCGCCTCGCCGGAGCCCCCGGCGCCCCCGCATTCACTGGCTTTTCCGTTTTTTCTTCCCTCTGCCTGCAATCACTTGCGGGCGTCGGCCGCTTCCGGCCATCCCACCCGCCCTTATCCTGTAGCTGATCGCGAGCGTGGGCCCACCCGCTCCGTAGTTTGGTGTTTTGCGCCTCTGGCGGCGGTAAGACCCGAAACTGGGGGCAGCCTCGAGCGTAAGTCCCCGAAAACTAGGGCGCCCGCACAGATGCTAGCCGCTCTTCGGACGCCCGGCTTGCCCGCGTGGCAAGAGAGGGGCGGGACAGGCAGTCCATCGATGGACCAGGCTGGATCTGCAAGGCAGCCTAGCCGGTGACCGGCCCGACGCTGAATCGGGCGCCGATTCACCTCTCTCGCTAGCCGGCCGTGAAAG
>DASRHD010000202.1:0-10061 GCA_035650695.1 Opitutaceae bacterium | reverse complement strand
TCTCGCGCAAGACCGCCGAGACCAACATCACGCTCACGCTCGCGATTGACGGCCACGGCGCCGGCCAGATCGACACCGGCGTGGCTTTCTTCGATCACATGCTGACGCTTTTCGCCAAGCACGGATTGTTCGACCTCACCGTGAAGGCGAAGGGCGACACCGACGTGGACTACCACCACACCGTCGAAGATGTCGGGCTGGTCCTGGGTCAGGCCTTCAAGGAGGCGCTGGGCGAAAAGCTCGGCATCCGCCGCTACGGCTTTTTTCTTCTTCCCATGGACGAGTCGCTGGCCCGCGTCGTCGTCGACCTCGGCGGCCGGCCCCACTTGGTCTATCAGGTGGAGGCGCCGACCATGTTCGTGCGCGACTTCAACCTCGCCCTGGTGAAGGAATTTTTCCGGGCGTTCAGCAACGCGCTGGGAGCGAACGTCCACGCCAAGCTGGTTTATGGCGAGGAGCCGCACCACGTGGCGGAGGCGCTCTTCAAGTGCCTGGCCCGCGCCCTCGACATGGCGACGCAGATCGATCCGCGCGCCGAAGGCTTGCTTCCCAGCACAAAAGGAAAACTGTAAGCCCGTTCGCGGTAGCCGGTTCACTGTTCATTGTTGATGCGGCTGAACCGGCAAAACCGTGAACCGTGAACCGTGAACCGTGAACTTCCCCTCATCGCCGTCATCGACAGCGGCGTCTGCAATCTCCGCAGCGTGACCAAGGCGGTCGAGGCGGCGGGCGGCGCGCCGCGGGTCATCACCGCGCCGGCCCAGCTCGGCGAGGCCGAGGGGCTCATCCTCCCCGGGGTGGGCGCGCTCGCTGACTGCATCGCGGCGCTGCGCCGCACCGGCCTGGACGCGACGGTGCGATCCTGGATCAGCGGCGACCGGCCGTTTCTTGGCGTTTGTCTCGGTCTGCAGGCGCTTTTTGACTTTTCCGAGGAAGCGGACACCCCCGGCCTGGGCATTTTCGCCGGCCGCGTCGTGCGCTTTCGGCTTCCACGCGAACTGAAGGTGCCGCACATGGGCTGGAATACGGTGCGCTTCGTCCAGACGGGATCGCCCCTCGCCGCCAGCCTCAAGCCCGAGGGGGAGGCCTTTTACTTCGTGCACAGCTATCATGCCGTGCCGCGCGATCGTGCGTTGGTGCTGGCGGAAAGCGACTATGGCGGGCCGTTTACCGCTGCGATCGGGCGCGGCCGGTGCTTTGCCACGCAGTTTCACCCGGAGAAGAGCCAGGCCAAGGGCTTGCAGATCTACCGGAACTTTGTCGACCTCGCCCGCGAGGCGCCCCGGCTGGCGGCGGTCTGACCGGCCGCCGGCTCCTCCACGGCGCCGAAAAAAACGGTCGGGCGAATCGCAACTTTGCTTTGCAACTGATGTGTTTTTTGCTTGGTTGACCCTATGTCTAAAGACGCGGTTCTGAAACTCGACAGCAAGGAGCTTACCCTTCCCACCATTGTTGGCACCGAGGGCGAGAGGGCGGTGGATGTCCGCAATCTTCGGAACCAGACGGGTTACATCACTTACGACGACGGCTTCGGCAACACCGGCTCATGCCAGAGTACCATCACCTACATCGACGGCGACAAGGGCATCCTGCACTACCGCGGTTATCCCATTGAGCAGCTGGCCGAGCATTCCTCCTTCATCGAGACGGCCTATCTCATCACTCATGGCGAGCTGCCGACGATGGACCAGCGCCGCGCCTTTTCCCGGCTGCTGACGGAGAACGCGCCCATCCATTCGAACATGGAGCACATGTTCGAGGTATTTCCCGCCGGCGCCCATCCCATGGCCATCCTCTCGGCCATGCTGAATTCGCTCGGCTGTTATTATCCGCACCTTGCGACCAACGACCACAAGCAGGACCTCGAAAATTACGACGAAACGGCTGCCATCATCATCGCCAAGGTCCGCACTATCGCGGCCTATTCCTACCGTGCAAGCCTGGGCAAGCCTTACATTTATCCGCGACGCGACCTGCCTTACTGCGAGAACTTCCTCCACATGATGTTCTCGGATCCCTACGAGCCGTACATTCCGCTGCCGGAGGTCTCACAGGCGCTCAACCTTTTCCTGCTGCTCCACGCCGATCATGAACAGAACTGCAGCACCTCCACCGTCCGGATGGTCGCTTCGAGCGGGGCTAATCTTTTCGCCTCCACCGCCGCCGGCGTCTGCGCCCTCTGGGGTCCGCTCCATGGTGGCGCCAACCAGGCCGTGATCGAAATGCTGGAAAGCATTCACGCCGAGGGCGACGATGGCACCAAGTTCATCCAGGCGGCCAAGTCGGGCAATGCCGACAAGCGCCTGATGGGCTTCGGCCACCGCGTCTACAAAAATTATGATCCGCGCGCCAAGATCATCAAGCAGAGCTTCTACAGCGCGCTTGCCAGCCTGCATATCAAGGACGATCCGCTGCTCAATATCGCCATGAAGCTCGAAGAGGCGGCGCTGAAGGACGATTACTTCCTCTCCCGCAAGCTCTATCCCAATGTCGACTTTTACAGCGGCCTGATCATGCGCGCCATCGGCATTCCCAAGGACATGTTCACCGTGATGTTCGCCATCGGCCGCATGCCCGGCTGGATCGCGAACTGGAAAGAAGTCGCCAGCAACCCCAAGGGCCGCATTTACCGGCCGCGTCAGATTTACGTCGGCGCCGGGCCCCGCAATTACGTGCCGCCGAACAAGCGCTGACCGCACGGCGCCGCGCTCAGGCCAGAGTTCGGCGTCTTATTGGATTTGTAATATAATACGTTACAAAATCGGCCAATGCATGCACTGGAATTTGTAACGTATTTTTTTTATAAAAATGGGTTGGGGCACGGTGGAGATGAAAGCGAAAGAGCGCTAGCGCGGCTTAGCTAAAACGGTGGTCGCAATGGCTCTTGATTTGTCATTCTGCACGAAGTGAAGAATCCACTTGGACACCGCCGACACTCGCAGCGTAATCTCACTGGATTCTTCGCTGCGCTCAGAATGACATAGGGCTTCGGAAACGGCTACAGTATTTTTAAAATCGCGCTAAGTTTGCTGCGACGATTTTTTTTCGGTCCGGAAGACCTCGTCGCCGGTCAGCCCGGTGAGGGCCTCCAGCCCCTTCACCAATTGCCAGAGCGCGATCATCATCATCGCCATGCTCGGCAGGACGATGACCGGCCAGCTCAGCCAGTGCATCCTGGCCAGCTCGGCGTTGAATTCCGGCGTCCCGCCCGGACTGCGCAGGAGGTGCCGGGCGAGCACGAAATTCAACCCGCCGCTGAGGAAGAACGACGTCGCCACCAGCCACGTCGCCCGGCGCAGCAGCGCCTCAAAGGCGGCGGCGGCGCCCCGGGCCTGCAGCGCCACCTCGATTCGCGGCACGTCCAGGACCGCCTCGTTGAAGAGCAGCGTCCTGATCAGCGGTTCGCGTGTCCGCATCGAAAGCAGCACCGCCGCACCGATCAGGGCCGGCACGGCGGCGTCTTTCACCGCAAACCAGAAACCGTCGACCTTGAGCAGGCCCAGCCCGCCGCTCAGCAGCACGCTGACCACGCCGAGCACGGAGATGAAATTGGTTTTTCGCCGCACGGCGAAATCCCACACGCCATAGCCGAAGGGAAAGGCCAAAGCCGCGACCAGTCCGCCGGCCGGCCCCAGCGCGTGCTCGCCGCTCAGCCGCGAGAGGATGAGCGCCGGCACCACGACGTTGCAGGCGAGATTGAGCCAGAGATTTTCCGGTTTGCGGGCGGGCATGGGCATGCGGAGGGGTGAGGAGGCAGGCCATTGAACCCCTGAGCGGAGTCAAGCCGGCAATGCATTTCCTCATTTCCTGCCTTCCCCATTTCTGTCATTTTGGCCGCTCCATGATTCTCCTCGGCGTCAACATCGACCATTGCGCGACCCTTCGCCAGGCACGCTACCGCTCTGCCGATCACACCACGGGCGGCCCGGTCGAGCCTGATCCGCTGGCCTGCGCGCTCCTCGCCGAACGGGCCGGGGCGGACGGCATCACCGTGCACCTGCGCGAGGACCGCCGACACATCCAGGAGCGCGACGTCTGGCGGCTGCGCGAGAGCATCGCCAGCCGGCTCAACCTTGAGATGGCCTGTACCCCGGCGATGACGGAGTTTGCCCTGAAGTTGAAGCCCGACTCGGTCTGCCTCGTGCCGGAGAACCGCCAGGAGATCACCACTGAAGGCGGCCTTGACGTCGTGAGCAACCGTGACCGCGTGCGCGCCTGTGTTGCGGCGATGAACGCCGCCGGCATCGCCGCCAGCCTTTTCATCGATCCGGACGAGCCGCAGATCAGCCTTGCGGCTGAATTGCGCGCCTCCTGGGTCGAGCTGCACACCGGTGCCTACGCCAACGCTTGTCACACGCCGCGGCAGGCCCATGAGTTCGAACGCCTGCGGCTCGGCGCCGGCTTGGCCCACCGCGCCGGCCTGATCGTCAACGCCGGCCACGGCATCAATTACCTCAACATCGCCGAGGTGCGCACGCTCCCGCACCTCCACGAGCTTAACATCGGCCACAGCCTCGTCAGCCGCGCCCTGCTCACCGGCCTGGAGGAGGCGGTGCGCGAAATGAAGGCGCGGATGAATCCATGAGCCCGCCGGTTTTCGCCCTCCCGCCCGGCGGCGTGCTTCTCGGCCTGGGTTGCGACATCATCGAAACCGGTCGGGTTCGCGGCGTGCTGCAACGCCAAGGCGAGCGTTTCCTTGCCCGCGTCTTCACCGACGAGGAGCGCGCTTACTGCGAGGGCATGAAGGATCCGTACAAGCACTTCGCCGCCCGCTTTGCCGCCAAGGAGGCGGTGGCCAAGGCCTTCACCACCGGCATCGGCACCGAACTGGGTTGGAAATCCGTGTCGGTTTTTCATGGCTCCCGCCAGGAGCCGCAGGTGCGCCTTGATGAAAAAGGCAGCGGCTTGCTCGCCCGCGTTGGAGCGACCAATGTGCTTCTCTCCCTTTCCCATACCGATACCATGGCCATGGCCGTGGCCGCGCTGGTCCGCTCCTGAAGTGTCATGTCCCTGCCCGCATCCGCCCCCATTCTCAGCTGCGCCGAGGCCAGGGCGTGGGAGAAAAAGCTGTTCGCCGGCGACGAGGCCGCCGAATGGAAGGCGATGCAACGGGCGGGCCGGGCCATCGGTGGAGGAGTGCTGGCGGATTTTGCGGAAATCGGCGGTTTTTCCCCGGCCGGCCGCCTCCTTGTCCTCGCCGGCAAGGGACACAACGCCGGCGACGCGCTGCTCGCGGCCAAATTCATTTTGGAAAAATATCCGGCGGCACGCGCCGAGGTGATTTTTGCCTTCGGCGAACGCAGCTTGCGTCCGCTCGCCGCCCGCGCCTGGCAGGAGCTGGTTCAGGCTGCACCGAACCGCGTTGCGACGGCGGACGAACCGGCCGCCGCCTGCGATCTCTGCCTCGACGGGATTTTCGGCTTTCGATTCCGGCTGCCGCTGGACGCGGCTGCAGCACGGCTTTTGCGGCGGATCAACGACCATCCGTGCATCCGCCTGCGCGCCGCCGTCGACCTTCCCAGCGGAATCGGCGAGAGCTCCGCCGCACAGCCGTTTCGCGCCGATTTTACCTATGCCACCGGCGTGGTGAAAACGCCCGTGCTCACTGTCACCCAGGCGAAATTCGTCGGCCGGTTGCGCTATCTCGACCTCGGATTTTTTTCCGCGGACGACGCTCCGAAGGCGAACGATCGCGTGCTCATTCCGGAAATTTTGTCGCCGCTTGCCGGCTTGCGCCCGCCGCAGAGCGACAAGCGGAGCTACGGCCATCTCTTCATTCTCGGCGGCTCGCGGGGTTACCCGGGCGCGGTGCTGATGGCCGTGCTCGGTGCCCTGCGCAGCGGCGTCGGGCTGGTCACGGCGTTTGTGCCGGAATCGCTCGCCGCCGCCTTCGCAGCACGGGCTCCCGAGGCGATGTGGGTGGGCTGGCCGGAAACGCCGACCGGCGGGCTGGCCCTCGACGGACTTCACCTCCTGCGCGAACGGCTCAAGCGCGCGACGGCATTTGCCGTGGGGCCGGGACTGGGCCGCGAAAGCGAAACCCTTACCCTCCTGGCCGACGTGATGAAACTTTTGTCCGCGCCGGTGCTGATCGACGCCGATGCTTTGCAACCCGATATTGTCCGCGGCGGTTCGGTGTCGCGCGTGCTCACCCCTCATGCCGGGGAATTTGCCCGCATTGCCGGCAGAGCGGAATTGCCGGATTTTTGCCGCACCGCCAAATCCACCGTCGTGCTCAAGGGGCCGGTGACTCGAATTTGCGGTCCGGAGGGTAAGGCCATTTACCACAGCCTGGCCGGTGGACCGGTGCTGGCGCGGGGCGGCAGCGGCGATGTGCTCGGGGGGCTGATTGGCGGCCTGCTCGCCCAGGCGCCGGACGAGCCGCTGCGGGCGGCCTGCCGCGGCGTGGTCTGGCACGGCCGGGCGGCTGATGCGCTGGCACGGGCCCACGGCCAGGTGGCGGTGCAGACGACGCAGCTGCTGGATTTTCTGCCGGCGGCGCTGCGGAAGGCGGAACATGAGTGAAACGCTCAGTGAACGGCAGGCGTTGCTCATCCTCAACGCCTTG
Organism: Opitutaceae bacterium; assembly: GCA_035650695.1. Classification (GTDB taxonomy): domain Bacteria; phylum Verrucomicrobiota; class Verrucomicrobiia; order Opitutales; family Opitutaceae; genus DASRHD01. The sequence continues at coordinate 3,493 of DASRHD010000202.1, read as the reverse complement.
CCCAACATCGGGCCGATCACGACCAACCGGCTGCTGGAAGAATTCAGCGGCGATCCCCGCGCGATTTTCTCCGCTGCCGCGCGGCGGCTCGAGTCGGTCAAGGGGGTCGGACCGGTCATCTCCGCGACGCTGGCGGGCTGGCGCGAACATTTTGATTTGGAAAAGGAGGAGACGAAGATCGCCCGGGCCGGCGTTGGATTCGTCACCGCCGGCGACCCCGGCTATCCGGCGCTGCTGAAGGAGATCCACGATCCGCCCATCGGCTTGTATCGAAAAGGTGAATACGAATTTGGGCATCCAGCCATTGCCATTGTCGGCTCACGGCGCGCCACGCTCTACGGGCAGGGCACGGCCCGCAAATTCGGCGCGGAACTGGCCCGGCTGGGGTTCTGCGTGGTGAGTGGGCTGGCCCGCGGCATCGACACGGCCGCGCACGAGGGCGCCCTCTCGGTCGACGGCCGGACCGCGGCGGTGCTGGGCAACGGCATCGACATTGTCTATCCGGCGGAAAATTTGGAGTTGTTTCGCCGGATCGCGGAAAAAGGCGCGGTGCTGTCGGAGTTTCCCTTCGGCCGGCGGGCGGACAAGCAGTCGTTTGCCATGCGCAACCGCATCATCGCGGGCCTGTGCGCGGCGGTGATCGTGGTGGAGAGCGACGTCAACGGAGGAGCCATGATCACGGCCCGCTTCGCCGGCGAACAGGGAAGGACGGTTTTTGCCGTGCCGGGGCGGATCGACCAGCCCTCCAGCGCGGGCTGCCACCAGCTCATCCGCGATGGCGCCATTCTCGTCACCGGCATCGACGACATCCTGGGGGAACTGAACTATCTCAATGGGCTCAAGCCCGCGCCGATGGGGGAAAAACCGGCGGACGTCGTCCGCGGCCGGCCAGCCAACCTCACCGACGAGGAGGCGCGGGTGTTTGACTGTTTCCGGGGCGGCGCGATCCTCGCGCCCGACACGCTGGCGACGCAGACCGGCCTGGCGGCGGCCAAACTGTCCGCGATCCTGATGATGCTCGAGCTCAAGCACCTCATCGCCAAGCGCGCCGACGGTGCATTTGAGGCCCGGGCTTAGACGAATACAGCCAGGGCGTTTTGCCTTTAGGCTAAGCGTAGCCTTTCCAGCGATAAAACCAGTAAAAATAGATGGCGGGATGTCCGAAGGCATCCGCATTTACCCAGGCAAAACACGAAAGCATAATCAGCGCGGCCATCAGAGTGCCGAGCCTCGGCCAGCGGGAGGAGAAATTGTGCTCCGATAGCCGGGCCAGGCCGAGGCCGCAAAGTATGTAAACCAATGGATATGCCTGATATACCAGACGTGGCGCTTGAATATAATAGTCGGAAGACCCAAGGTCAAAGAACGCATAGGTCAGAAAGGCAGGTACCGCGATCGACAACAGCGCCCAATATCGCCGGCACGCGGGTGGGAGGAAAAAAAGGCCACCCAATGCTGGGACGAGGCAAAAATTAAATGCATGCATCATGACGACTAAGAAATCATACAAGCACCGGAATAAATGGCGGCCGAGGGCGAAGACATCGAGGCGTACGAGCATGCCGGTAATGTTATCCCATGGATTATTGCCCATCAGGGCCGATGTAAGCGCCAATTGGGGCAGCTGATTGACCAGCACAAAATATCCTTGGTATATGATCAGGGCCAAGCCGAGGCTGCGCAGCGTCCAGCGGACATTGTATCCCGTGAAATAAGCGATCAGGACAAGACCGATGAGCCACGGTTGGCTGTCGTAGACCAACAAAAATACAGCGCAAATTCCGCCGAACAGAAGCCCGTTGACCGGCCGGAACCGCGTTGGATCGAAAAGCCGTTTTTGCATCGCCAGCAGAATGGCCACGCCTGAAATGGCAAATATGTAAATTTTTGGCTGCGCCACATACACGATCATGCCCTGGGCGGCAGCCATACACAGAGTTGAAAACCAGGCGCAGCGCCGCCCGAATTCGGCCAAGGCCAGATGATAAATTGCCAAACAAGCGAGAGCCCACGCAATTATATTTAATACAATCCAGACGTAGTACGGATTAATAAACGCGCTCCATGGACTTGAAATAAACATTGGAAGCAGGCGTCCCGGGACCACGACGAGAAAGTTCGGGTCGCCCCATAAAACCAGTTCACCATTTCGAAAAAGGGGGTAATCGCCATTTACCGCGCCCCTGGCGTCTTTAAAGAGATAAGTATGGTACCAGAAATCGTTTTTTGAAGGTAATTCGTAGTGCGAAATGTACGTATAGGGTGAACGCAGTGAAAGATGCAGCCAGGTTTGAAGCACGAGGACCGCAAGAATGATAAAAGGAAATGACCGTCCCCATAAATGGAGGCCACCGGAGGGACGGCCCTTTTGCCATAGGGCGATGACGAGCCATCCTACGGCCAGGATAAGGGAGAAAAAGGCGAATTCATGCGGCATGTCCGGCAAATGGTGCATCGCGCCCCAAAACCAATCTGGCTGGGGATGGGATGGGCCGACTTGCCGCCAATCCCAATAGGTCGGGCCGTGACGAAAGAGGAAATACTGATCGGTATGCATCCAATGGTGCGGAAACGCATAAACCACCCCCAGCGAGATGCATATTGTCAGCCGCCAAACCTTGGGTAGTTCAAGGTCAGCTAGGGTATAATAAAGAACGGGAAAAAGCAGCGCGGAAAAGAACAGATATAGAATGTAACCCCTTAACGCAAAATCATGAAGAGGCGGGCTCCAGTCATAGCGCCCCGCGCCCAGCACGGCGTAAAGGACGAGACAAGCGGTCCATTTTAAAATTGTTTTAATTATGTCGCCACGCATAAGGCCGGCCTTGGCCGCGCGAAATGATTTAAACAAAAATTGATCGGCCTAAGCTGAACCGGCCGGTAGAATGGCGTTGGCCGACGCCTTTGAGCGATAATCGGCCATGTTTATCCCGGAGGCCAGGTCATCTGACGCTTGGCCAGAAGGTGGACGTGGACGTGCGGAACCGACTCGCAGGCGTCGGGACCGCTGTTGACCACCAGGCGAAAACCGTTGGTCAAACCCAATTTTTTCGCGATGGCACCGGCGGTGACGATGAGGTGGCCGAGCACCGTCTCATCCGCCGCGGTGGCATCGCCGACCCGCGAGATCAGTTTTTTCGGAATGATGAGGAGGTGGACGGGTGCCTGCGGCTGGATGTCATGGATGACAATGCAGCGCTCGTCCTCATGCTCAATCCTGGCGGGTATTTCGCGGTCGATGATTTTCTGGAAAATGGTCTTCATGGCGTGGGTCCAATTTGAACCACGGAGGCACCGAGGTCACGGAGCAAAACTTGGAATTTTTTCTGTGCCTTCCGTGCCTCTGTGGTTCTTAAAGAAACAGCAGATGCAGGTTTGCGTTGCGGGTGGTCCGGGCGGCGGCGAGGTCGCGGATAAGCGCAAGCATGCTTTCGTAATCGCGGCGCGCCCGCTCGGTGTAGCGGCCGGAGGGAGGGAGGAGTGCGGCGCGAAG
>DASRHD010000201.1:0-3202 GCA_035650695.1 Opitutaceae bacterium | reverse complement strand
AAGTCGCATCGAGGCAGATCTGGTTGCCGTTTGAACCGAAATTTCCCAACGCGAAATTCCAGTCCGAGCCGTTGGTGGTGAAATCCGACGTCTTCATGATCGGAATGTCGGGCGAAAGCGTGCGCGGGTCGGGCGACTGCGCGCCATAGATCAGGCCCTTTTTGCGGAATGCGTAGACGGCGATGTTTGTTCCGCTGATCGCGTCGGAAAGCCCCTGGTCCCAGGCGACAAAGGTGTTGCCCGACATCGCGTCGATCGTGACCGTGGTGATGAAGTGAAAATCGGCGAACTGCTGGGTGGGATCGCTGGCGGCACAGACAAAAAGAAGGGAATCGCCGACTTGGAGATTGTTGGTGGTGCCGGCCAGCCACATCGAGGTGTCGCCCGGATGGAAGCTCCAGGGCAGCGTGGTCTGGGCCGGGATCGCGTTATACTCGATCAGCGCCTGCAGGTCGGCGGAGGTTTCAAAGACCTGCGGCTTCTGGCCCGGTCCGGGCACGCTTTGCACGCGGCTGCCGGCGGGAATGAGCACGCTCTCGGGCGAACCGGTTGCATCGTTGAGGGTGAAGGCGATGTAAGCCGAGGCGGCGGCGCCCGGCGCGGGCTTGTATCCGACCAGGGCGGCCAAATCGAAAACCGAGCGCTGGTCCACCGCGGTGCGAAGATAAAGTTCGTTGGCGATCCTCTCCTGGTAGAAGCTGATGATGTCGGACACGGTCGCCCAGGCGTCGAGCAGCGCGATGGAAAAATCGCTGTCGAGCCGCGTGCGCAGGCCGGAGAGGGCCGGCCACTGCGGATCGGAAAGCAGGCCCAGCATACTGGCCTTGAATTCGGGCTGCGTTCCCACGCGGTAAGCGACGGCGGGCAGCCTCGGCCGGTTCGTAATCGGTTGCGGCGTATGCGCGGTGATGCCCTGGCAGCAACCGCACATTTTGTCCGAGCTTTGGCAGTCTCCGTTCATTTGCCTCCCGCCATGTTCAGGGTTAAAACGCCGTGATCGATCCGGTTGGGGTCGTTGTCGCAGCGGGCGATTTCGAGCCGCCCCATCTTCAGCCAGCCCTGCGCCGCGCCGTCGATCGAAGGATCGTCCATGCGCTGGAAGACGGTGAGCGTGACCGAGGCGACGCCTTCGACGTTTTGGACCGCGGCGATCAGCGGGCTGGCGTAAATCGTCTGACCGAAGGTGAAGTTGTCGGCATTGAGGATGCCCGGCTGGCCGTCGCACTGGTTGCCGGTGATGAGCAGCTTTTCGATCGCCACCTCGACGTCGCCCTGGAAGTGGTCCGCATCCACGCAGACATCCATCTCGATGCGCAGGCCGACAATCCAGGCGGCTTCCGCATCGAGATCCGTGCCCATCATGCGCAGGAGATTGAGGCGCTTTTCCGTGCGCTTGATCAACGCCGCGGTCAGATTTTCCGCGACGGACTCGATCGAAACGAAGGCGGTGTACCAGCTTCCGGTCCAGCGCAGCGTGCCGCGCGCCGCGCGAATGGCGGGATCCTGTTCGGCCATGGCACCATAATCGTCCTCCGTCACGGCCCGCAACTGTTGGAGAAAGGCGAAGGGGGCGGTCTGTTGAATATGCGTCATGCTTTCCGGATCGACCCCGCCGGCCGCGGGCAGCGGGTTGCGGATCAAGGCAATGCCGGCCACGGAGGTGAGGGCGTGGGCGAGGACGTCATGACCGATGTTGCCAACCGCGCCGTTGCCCACCCGGTAATAGGCTTGAAAGGAGGCGCCGGACGGCGGAGCCGTGCCGTAGTCGCCGTCGCCGAAGCGCAGGAAGGCCGCGTCGTTATATTCGACTTCCACCACGCAGCCCTTCTGGTTGCCATCGAGGGAAAGGAGGTCATCCAGCACCGGCCAGACGTTGCCCAAATCGTCCGTCACGGTGATTTGCGGTGCGGGACGGGCGGCCCCGAAAACCGGAGGATTGAGGAAGACCGAGGCGGCGGAAGAATCGAACGGCCGGGCGAAGGTGAGCGGCAGATTGGCCAGCTGCGGATAGAAGTAGGGCCGCGGCGGGTCAACCGGGCTGGTGCCGCCGCAGGCGCAGGTGTCCTCGACCGCGAGGGGAATCACCGTCGCGGGCACGGTGCCGAGATTCTCCGGCGCCGGAATCCACAGACCCTGGTCAGCCGGCACGATGTTGCCGCACGCCACGCTGACGTTGGCCACGGGTTTCGTTCCGTGTTCGATGTCGGTGGTGGAGGACAGGCAAAGCGGAAACGGCAGCGCATCGGCGGCTCCCCAGGTGATCTCCGTGATGGCCGTGCCGGTGAGCGGATCGGTGAGCGTTCCGCCTTTGTAATTTTTTGTCTTCACCCCGGTCAGCATCACCGCCCAGCGCTTGGCCGGATCGGCATCGTCCGGGTCGCCGGTTTTCGGGCCGATGACTTCCTCGAAAATCAGCACGGTGCCAGGCGTCAGCGAGGAAAGCGTGCCCGCCAGGGTCGCCTGGGTGCTGCCGGGACCGAGGCAGCAATTGCTGTCGCTCCAGGTGTAGAACAGCATTTTGTTCTGCTCATGATAGAGCGTGGCCGCGCTCATCGTGCTGAAGGCCGGCGCGCTCTGCATCAGTTGGGGCAGAAGATGGAGCTGGGCCGGATTGCTGCCGTCGAGGGTCGGCGGCAGGCCCGGGACGCGCGGGAATATCTGCGTGAGCGCCGGAAGCACCGTGCCGTCCGCGGCGGTGGGGCTCAATTGCAGGTAAAGCCAGGCGCGGGCGTTGCAGCCCTCGCCGATGCGGTAATCCACCAGGCGCGCATGCCGGCGAAGCGAAATGCGGCTGCGCGCCGTCCCGATGTAAGCCTCGGTTCCCACCGCGTCCTGCTGGTAACTGAGGTGATCGGCAACGTAGGCAAGGAGCTCGACGAGCATCAGCCCGATGTCGGCGGCGTGCGTTTCCCGCCACGTGCCGGTCAGCACCGCCATGCGATCGAGCATGACCTGGCGGAAGCCGAGATAATCCTTGGCGAGGTAATTGATGTCCGGTTCCGGCGGAAGGTCGGGCGGGCAGCAGCCGTCGCTCACGCAATCGCCGATCGAGGGGCAGCCGGCCTTGAAGGAGAACGTCACTTCGCTGAGCGCCGGGTCGATTCCGTCCGGGGGGTCGTCCGTGCCGGGCTGGGCAATGAGGCGGAGCGTGTAGGGGGAGAAATCGCCGGACTGATCGAGCTGAATGGTCACGACGAACGGC
>DASRHD010000200.1:0-4004 GCA_035650695.1 Opitutaceae bacterium | reverse complement strand
GCTGGGCAAACTTGAAAGGCGCAACGAAATCCTCGCCTTCCTGGCCGGCGATGATCCGTGCGCCGGCGACCGGATCGAGGTTGCTTGTGCCGTCAAAATCCATGTCGCGCCAGGTATCCTTGACCAGATCGACCGTACGGGTGAATCGCCCGCGGGCGGTGCGTGCTCCCTGGGCAATGAAGAATTCGCGGCAGTCATACCGGTCGGGCTGCCAGCGCAACAACGCCCGCATCCGGTCGAGCGGCACACCGCGCGCCACCGGCGAGACCGCATCGGCGAAAACAAAGACATCGGTCAGCATCGGCGAGCCCCAGCGGCCGCGGACGTCGACGTCGGCGGCGACCGGGCCGGCGGGAAACTCGAATTTTTTCCAGAAGGTCGACCAGGACGGCGCAAACCAGGCGGCGTCGTCCAGCGGCCGCAGCCGGCCATGAAGCAGGAAACGGTAATCGCGCGTGGCGGTGTCCATCACGTAGCTGCCGAACGCCGCGTTTTCATGCTGGTGCAACGCGATGTCGGACACGGTCAGATCGTGGTCATGGAAATCAACCTTGGCGCTGACGGAATCGAGCGGCACATCCTGGGCCACGAGCGGGCCCGCTTCAAAGCGGAAGGAAGCGCGATCAAACCGCCATCCGGCAGCAAACGTCGCGCTTCCCTGGAGTCCGATCGGCGAGGTGAGCTGGAGCAGGCCGGGCAGGTCGCTGTGCAGCCAGGCGCCCACCGGGACGAGCAGGGCGGGAGCGAGCGCGGCCTCAAGGCGGCCCTCGCCGCTCTTGGTTTTCAGATCAAGCTCGGCGTCCAGCCCGACCGGACCGCCGGCGAGTCGCAACGCGGCGGCGGCGTGCAGGCGTGGTAGCGGTCCCGGCGTGCAGCGGACCAGGCAATCGGCCGCGTGCAGCGAGGAACCCTCCAGCACGGCGGCGGAAAATTCGGCGACGCGCGGAACAAAGCGCATCCGGCCGGGCCAGGCCGCACCGCGGATGCGCAGATGAACAGCTTGAGCGCGGGCGCGGCCAGGCAGCTCCAGCGCGGCGGCGCGAAGGTCGAGCAGGGCGGCTCCGCCAGCATTGCCGAGCAGCGGAGCGCGGACGGAAAGGTGAATCCCTGTGGCCTGCAGATTCCAGGGGGTCTCACGGCTGAAGGCTCGCGCCCCGAGCGTGGCGACCACGGTCGCGCCGTTGGTTTCCGACGGCACGAGCTCGAGATGGAGCTGCGCGTCGTCGAGCGCGCCCAATTCACGCACGTAGCCGGCGAACTCGCGGCTGAGCCGCGGATAGTTGGCGGCAAAGAGGTCCGCCAGTGGGAGGATACCGGTGGCGGCGGCGTTGGCGTTCACCGGCAGCCGGCAAACACCATGCGCCGTGACGGGGAGTGTACCGGCCCGGCAGCTGAATTGAACCAGGTCAAGGTCCCTTTCATGCGGAACGAGATCGACGGTGCAGTCGCGGATCAGGGCTTCCGCCTGTCCGCTGGGGGAAAGCGGGGCCGGAACAAAGAAAGCCGCATCGGCCACCCGGGCTTCGCGCGGGTCGAAATGGCCGGCGAGGAGCGCCCAGGGGTCGAGCCGGACGTAAACGGCGCGGGCCGTGAAGAGCGGCTCGGCAAACGAGGGCGACGTCAGCCGGATATTTTCGGCAAAAATCCGACCGGAGGGATCGAAGGTCGCGCGATCAAAACGCACCACGAGATGGGAGGCGGCGAGTCGCGATTCGAATGCACGCAGCAAAAAAGGAGGAACGGGGATCTGGCGGGCCGCCAGGAGATAAAGCTGAAACGCCAGCAGGGCACCGAGCAGGAGCCAGAGGGTCCACAGCGCAAAATGGACCGCACAATCGCCGCAGAAACGGCAGGCAGACCAGAGCGGAGGGAGGGCTTTCACAGCAGGAGGCAGTGCCGGGAAACCCCGTTCAATGGGAGGAAGGTGGCGGCGCGGCGGGGGTCGTGGGCGGGGCCGCGGGCGTGGGCGGAGGTGCGGCGGGAGGCGGTGTGGCCAGCACGTACAAAGCGTCGAGGAGCGGCTGGTCGGCTTCAAAAACGACGCCGAGCTTGGGCGAACCGGCCAGCTGGGTTCCTCCACCCACCCGCTCCGTGAAGAAAAGCTGCATGTTCTCGGTGGTGGCGGGCGCCCCGCTGGCCACGGCGAGGGCGATGGTGGCGTCGAGTTCGTAGCTCCACGGCCGGGTTTCCCCCGCCACCGTGATGCTCGGCGGAAAATCGTCGCGAACAAAATTTTTCGCCCGCAGAGAGGGAAGGAGTTTGAGAATTTCGCCGATCGCCTTTCCGCGATCAGCGGGTTCGGCGGCAAGCGCCGCATTCCAAAAAGCGGATACCGCGGCGTTGTCGGGCGGCGCCGTCATGGCTTTTTCATATAGAATGGTCTTGTCGGTCAAACGGGTGAGTTTAAGCCCGATGATCTGGGCGCCGGCGGGGAGCTCCTGGAGCAGGCGGTCGCGGTAGATCAGGGGAGTAACCGGGGTGGCGGCGAGAATGGCCGGATCGACGGCGTAGACGGAGGCGGAGCCGGAGAGACGCGCATAGACCTGGGCGTCGGTGCCGAGTCCGAGCTGAAGCGTGAGGGTGGGCGGTGTGACGGTGAGTCCGGCGGCGGGCGGCGCCGGGGACGCGAGGGTGAGGGTGATTTCACGCTCGGGGCGGTTGAAGCCCCAGTTTTCCAAATCCATCGCGGCGGGAGCGTCGCTGACAAATTTTTTCGCAGAGAGGAGGGAAAGGTTTTCCAGGAGATGCTGCATCACGCCGGCGTCGGCGGGCTGGGTCTGCGGGCCGGAGGGGGTGCGACGGACAATCTGCCACGTCGGAACGTCCCGGCCGGTGGTGGTGGACTCCAACCGCTGCACCGTCAGATCATCGTGATTGGGGGCCCGCAGAGTCACGGTGGTGACCTCGCTCGGATCGAAATCGAACGCGCTGTGGTCGGGATGGGCGAAGAAATGGGTTTCGCGCAGCGTTCCTTTGGCGTTCTTCAGCTGGTCGAGGAGCGTGTCGGGAAAAGAGACGACGAAGACCGGCGCCTTGTCCTCCATTTTTGCATAATAAAGCGTCTCGCTCCGGTCGGGTTTGGCGGAGGCGCCGGCCGGCGCCGGATTGGGCGCGGTGTTTCCGAGCAGGAGGGTTTCGCGCCGGTTATTGCCGTCGAGGGTGAGGCGGAGCGCGGGCGTGCCCAGGCCGGCGCGATCATCGGCGTCGCGATCGCTGACGAAGGACTGGGCGCGCAAGGTGTCGAGATCGGTGATGGCGAGTTCGGTCAACGTCTTGCTGGCCCGGGCGAGGATGGGATTGATGATCGACCAGCGGTCGCCGGCGCGCTGGATGCGGACGGGCGGGCCGGCGGTCTGGATGTTGAGGCCGCTCGCTTCGAAAACCGGGATGGTGAAGAGGCGGTCGTCCTGGAACTGGTCGGGGGGAATGGTCAGGCTGTCGGCCAGGCTGCGGCTGACGACGTGAATGCGGCGGCCATCGGGGGAAAGAACGTAGAGGTTGTTGCCCACGGCGGTGTTGGCACCGATGCGCAAGGTATAACTTTTCCCTCCTCCCGGCGTCTCCTCGCTGCCTGAGATGAAGGTGACGGTGAGCTGCGGCTGATCGAGGCCGTAATCGGCCAGCGTCTGTCCGTTTCGAGCCAGATCACCGACGAGAAAACTGGTTTCGTGCCGGAGGGTTTGCAGCTCGGTGAGGATACGGTTGACCGCATCGACGTTGGCGGGCCAGCCGGCGGGTTGAGAGAGGAGCCAGGCATCGCCGTGTTTTTCGATACGCAGCGGCTGGGGCGAGGTCCGGCTGGAGATGGCCAGGGCGGTGATGTTGGAGGCCTCGGGCCCGAGGACGCGGCTGCCCGCCTGGTTGAAGGAATTTTCGGCCTGAAAGCGCGGTTCGATATAAAAAATGAACGCGAAAAGGACGACGTTAAGGAAAAGCAGGATGAGCGTGATCTTGGTGCGCATCGGGAAGGAGGTTAACGGCGGCGCGTCCAGTAAACGAGCACG
>DASRHD010000199.1:0-26360 GCA_035650695.1 Opitutaceae bacterium | reverse complement strand
CGCTGGAACCGTTTCGGATGGCCGCTCGACGGGCGACGTTTCCGCCACCGCGACCGCCGGAATCGGTGCCACAGGCGCCCTGACGGGCTCGGGACGCGAGGCGACCATCGGGACGCGCCTGGCCGGCAGCGTCGTTTGGGCCACCTCATTCGCGGCAGGATGCAGAGCAATAAAGGCCAGCGCACATGCCGTCGCCGCGCTCAGGGGAAGAGAAAGCAAGCGGACCAGCCGCCGGGTCGGGAGGCTCCAGCGCGGCTTTTTTTCCATCAAAGCGGTCAGTTGCTTGGCGTGCAGCTCGCGATCAAACTGGACCCAGAATTCAGCCGGAGGGCGCTCAGCGCGCTTGAGGCGCAGCAAGTCTTCGAGCGTAACTTTGTCGGGCGGAAGTTGACTCATTTTCTCAAGTAAGGCTGAAGCTCGGCTTGAAGAAGCTGTTTGGCGTAATGCAGGCGGGAGCGGACGGTGCCGATTGAGCACCCCATTACTTCGGCAATCTCGGCATGGCTGAGTCCATCGATTTCGAACAAAGTTACCACGGTACGATGTTTGATAGACAATTTCTGCAGCGCCTCGTTCAATTTTTCTTGAAGCTCTTTTACAAATGCTCCGCGCTCGGCGCCGCTTTGGTCGCTCAGCAGGGCAAGGACCTCGGCGGCTTTGTCCTCTTCGGTGATCTTTTCCAGGCTGAAAAAAGTGCGCAGGCGGTTTTTTCGCAAATGGGTGACAGTGGAGTTGACCGCAATCCGGTACAGCCAGGTAAAGAAGGTGGATTGCCCCTGGAAGCGATTGATGGATTGAAATGCCTTGATAAAAGCGTCCTGCGCCAAGTCGGCGGCGTCCTCGCGGTTTCCGGTCATATTGTAGATCACGGAAAAAAGGCGCTCGCGGTATTTCAGGATGAGTTGATCGAAGGCGGCCACATCGCCGGCCTGAACCTTTTGCACGACATTCCAATCGGCATCCGCCTCCTGCCGCCGCTCGGGCGAGGCGACGAGGGTCTTGGTCAGGACCTTGGAAACATCCATGCAAATAGCAAAACGCAAAGTCGTCAGCCCCGCAAATGGAAAGTGCGGACGCTCAAGTCACTCCGGTGGGGTGGATTAGAGCGCGGCGGCGGGGGCCAGCGCCTCGACTTGGATGCGCAAGGCCTCGGCGAGGTGGCCAAGCAACGGGGTGGGCAGCTTCTCCGGCCAGGGCTGGAGCGCGGCCACCGCGGCGGAGAGTTCGGTGCGAATGGCGGCCACCACCACGGAAAAAACGCCGACGTTCCGCATCTGCTCGAGACGCAAGGCCAGCTGCGGCGGCTGCTCGCCCCGGATCTCGGCTGCCAGCGAGGCCTGCTCCGCCGCGGGCAGGCGCTCGCTCAGGGCGAGGAGGGGGAGCGTAAGCTTTCCACTGGCAAAATCCGTTCCAAGGGTTTTGCCGATGCGTTTCTCCTCGCCGAGAAAGTCGGCAAGGTCGTCATAGATCTGGTAGGCCACGCCCAAGTGGCGGCCGAAAAGCGCCACCGCCGTCTGGTAATCATTTTCATAGCCAGCCAGCCGGCAGCCCAGCTGGCTGGAAACACGGAAGAGTTCGGCCGTCTTAAGTTCGATGATCCGATAATAATCGGATAACGTGATGTCGGTGGTGCGTCGCCGGAGGGTTTGGACGATTTCACCGGCACAGACCCGGCGGGTGGATTCGGAGACGAGGGCGCAGACCTCGGCGGTGGGGAATTGTGTCGCGAGGTGCAGCGCGTGGGCAAAGAGCGCATCACCGACCAGCACGGCGGCGGACGGGCCATAAGCCTGAGCCGTCGTGCGGCGGCCCCGGCGCAGGTCGGCACCGTCCATGATGTCGTCATGCACGAGCGTGGCGAGATGAACCATTTCAATGACGGCGGCAGCCCGGACCAGATCGGCGGAAACGGCGTCGCCGTCCCGCCAGCCGCTGAGAAAAACCAGGGCCGGACGCAGCCGTTTGCCCGAAGCATCCAGGCAATATTCGGCGTGCTGACGAATTTCCGGCTCGAAGGCGGCCAGCTGGGCGTGGAGCGTCTGATCGAGCGCGGCGAGATGAGGCTGCAACAAGACGAGCACATCCGAAAAGGAAGCGGAGGGCGGGAGGCCGGCAGACATATGGCAGCGAGGTTAGGCACGTTTTTCGAAATGGCTAACCAATTAGTCGGCCGGCCGGCGGACATAAAACAAAACCGGGTGCATTCGCGGACGAATGCACCCGGTTGATTTCAGCCGTCGGGCGAAAAATTATTTGGTGGTATCGGTGGTCGGAGCCGGAAGCGTCACAAAGGGGTCGGAACCGTCGCGATAACCAGGCAGATCTTCCTTTTGCATCCCGGTCTCCCGCACCTGGCGGGGATCAAAAACTTCGCCGACCGTCGCTCCCTCAGGATTGATGGTCTTGGCCGTGATGAAAATCAGGAGGTTTTGCTTGTTCAATTTGTCGCCGTCGTTGCTGAAAAGGCGGCCGACGAGCGGAAGATCGCCCAGGATCGGAATATGGTTATGCGCGCTGTCGGTGGTAGACGACAGGAGGCCGCCGATGCCGAGGGTGTTTCCGTCCTTCAAGGTGACCTGGGTCAGAGCCTTGCGGGTCTGAATGATGGGAATGGAAGCGCCACCTGCACCGCCGAAATTGACCGCACCGGTCGTGCTGCTGACCTCCGGAGCGAGGGTGAGCTTGATAAAGCCCTGCGAATTCACCTGGGGCGTGACCTTCAATATAATTCCGATGTCCTTGTATTCGAAGCCGCTCACCTCAAAGGATCCGGTTTGCTGATTAAATTGATAACTGGGGATGGGATATTCCTGGCCAATATTGATAAACGCCTCGGTGTTGTTCAGCGTAACAACGGTCGGATTGGAAATAAGCTTGGTGCGGTCATTGGCCTGCAATGCGCTCAGGATGAGCTGAAATTGCGCCGCAGTGAAGGTCGCGGTGGCCGTGCCACCCGCGTTAAACAACCGATTGAGTGTGTTGCCAACCTTGGTCCCCGGGGCGGAAATTGTGTTGAGCATCGGTCCCTGGGTGCCAACGGCGTATCCATTCAATGAAGACCAGTCGACGCCGATGTTCTTTGTATTCGTGTCCGTCACTTCCACGAATTTCGACTCGATCATCACCTGGTCCGTGGCCTTGTCCAGCTGCTGAATGATCGGACGAATCCGGTTCAGATGCGAAGGCCGTTCGGAAATGATGAGTGCGTTGGCGCGGGCATCGACCTGGATTTTGCCGCCGGCCTGGGCCTCGACGAGCGCGGCGACCGAGGGCTGGATATCGGAAGCTTTGGCATAATTCAGAATGAAAACCTCGGTGGTGGTCGGTTCCTGTTGCAGGGACTCGGTCGTGACCACCTTGATGATATTGCTATCCTCCACGTAGGTGTAGCCGACCGGCGCGAGCACCACCTGGAAAATCTGCCGCCAGGTGACGTCACGCAGCTTGATCGAAGCCTTGCCCTGCAGCGTATCGGGAATGACGAGGTTCAACTCAAAAAGGTCCGCCACGTTGCGCAGGATCGTGCGGATATCCTCGTTGGGAAAATCAACCGAAAGGGTGTCCTTGGTGCCTTTCGTCACCACCGACTTGGGCGCCTCGGTTTCCTTGATGGACATGTCGCCCGAAGCAGCGGGCGGATTTTGCGCCGCAGACTGATCACCAGACGGGGTGGGAGCTGGCGCTGCCTGCTGGGCGGTGAGCCGCAGGGTGCTCAGAGCCAGGATCGCCAGGGAGGAGACGAGGGCTGATTTTCTCATGGTAAATATTATTGATTAAGAGGCTGGGTAATTTCTTCTTTATTCAAGCGGAGGGTGAAGCTCGAGTGATCGATTGCCGCCAGTTCTATCATATAGTCTGTACCTTCAAAGGTAATTGTAAGGTAATCACCGACTTTCAGCTTTTTTTCACGCAAAAGCAGGATGGGGTGGCCGTCGAGGTCCTGCATAACACCTGACGGCACGATACGGCCCGCGATCGCCGCTAAAATCTCATGATCGCCCGAAAGGGCCCTTCTGGTCTGGGTGGCGGCCTGTTTTTCCTGCGGCGGCAGAAAAGGATTTCTCCCGTCGGCAGGGACCGGAACGGGGGGCGCCGGCTGCGTCAACGCCACTGCGCGATTGACCGAATCCCGGCGTTGTTCAGGCGTGGTTAAGTCGGATTTGGCCAAAACGGACAAGCTCAGCAGAGTCAGACCGCAAAACGAAAGAGTCTGTTTTAAGGAGGAGTTCATGGCGCGCCTAGGAGTTCAAGATCGAGGCGGAGGGAAAGTTCTGCGGCCGGGCCCGTTGCTTCATTTCCTCCCGTATGGCTGAGAGTCAGGCTCGTCACGTGGCAAAAATGCTCACTGTTTTCAATCCGGCGCAGAAAATCCATCACCCGGAGGTAAGTTCCCTGCGTGGCGACGGCGTAGCCGACGCTGACGTAGATTCTTGCGGCGCCCGTCTTGCTCTTGCTGACTCCGATCTGCCGCAGATCGGTGAGCTTGGTCTGCGTCTCCGTTTCCAAACGGTAGAAATATTGCAGGTTGCTGGCCAGCTGATCGGCATGGATCAGTCGGGCCTCGATGGCCTGCATCGCCTGGGTCAGCGCGGCAGATTGTTCATTGAGCTGCTCCGAATTCTTGACGTTATCGCGGATGTGCTCCCATTCGGCGGTTTTGTCGGCCAATTGTGACGCCGCCGCCGGCACGGCACCGCTTCGATAATAAATCACCCCGGCGAGAACGAGGGAAAGAAACGCGCAGCACAGCGCCACCGGCTGCTTTTTGAGGAAGTCATTGATTTTTTTTGCGTTCATGACTTCGGCGCTCCCTTGGCCTTGAGGAAAAGTTCGAAAGTCAGGCCCGTGCCGCCCTGGGTGCCGCGGTTCAGGCCGGTGAGCGAAATGCTTTCAAAGCGCGATCCGATGTGGGCGTCGGCCTTCAGCTGCTGGATGTAGGCGGAGGCCTCGCCGCTGGCCTGGTCGGGAGTTCCCTGGATCGTGCCCCGCAGGCTGACTCCGTTCTCATGGGCATCGATATAGTCGAGGGTGATGGTCTTCGGCAGCGTGCGGCCCAGATCGAGGATGAAATTGGAAAGGACAAAGTCGGTTTTAACGAAAGCGGCGACCTCGGCGGTCTTGGCCTCCTCCCCCTGGAATTTTTTAAACAGCTGCACCGCCTGGTCGCTGGCCTTGGTATTGGCGTCGATCTGGTGCTGCAAATCGGCGATCTGCACGCCGATCTCGTGCACCTTGTATTCTTGCAGGATTTGATAGCTCAGCAGTCCCAGGGTGATGACGATGGCCACCGCGTTGATGAAAAAAGACGTGCGCACCACCTTGACGTCCGGCAACCGTTCGAAGTTGCGGAAATTGGGGTGCCAGGGCGGCACGAGCGAAACGGCCGCCCGGTCACTCTTTTTTGACTTCAGCAGAGACATTTTGGTATTGCGTGATGAGAGTGAGCAATCCGAGCCAGCGAAAATCCTGACCAATGGCGGCCACCTCGGGAGCAAGGGTCACGCCGCGGCTCTGCAGCCATGGCGGAAGGTCGGGCTGGAAGGCGGGCACGCCCAGCGAACTGGCGATCGCGCCGTCGACCCAGCTCATTTTGGGCGGCACCTGCAGGCAGAGAACCTGCCCGATCGACTGACCGGTCTGCACTTCATAAAAGCCGATCGACGATTGCAGTTCCTTCACCAGCTTTTTGATCAGGGTCGCGCCCATGCCGGTGAAATCAAAGGTATTCGAATAAAACAGCTTTCGGGCCGACTCCTCATCCTTCAGGCCCAGCTCCTTCTGCACCACCGGAATCATCGCCTCCAAGCCCTGTGGAATGGGCCGGGCCGCATCCAGGCCGTCGGCCGTGACAATAAAGGAATGGGTCGTTTCAGCTCCGAGCTCCAGCACCAGCGTGGGCGTCTTCAATTTGGCAAAGGCCAGGCAATCGACCAGTCCGCCCAGCACCGCCGTCGTGCCGAGTTCGAGGCGAACGGGGTAAACGCTCGCGGCGAGCAAGGCGTCCTGCTTGGTGATGATTTCATCAGAAGGCAGTCCGCAGATGATGACTTCCTTCTGGGACTTGTTCGGGTCGTATTCCGTGCCGTCCGCGGCATTCAGCACCGCCAGCATATATTGTTCGGGCTCGATCCGGAACTGGGAGGAGACCACCTCGTTGAGATAACCTGCCTCCCTCACCCGTTTCAGATCGAGGGATACGCGGCGGACCAGGCGCTTCTGCGAATAAATGCCGCAGGTCGCATGAACATATCCGCTGGAGCTTTTCTTTTGCTGCAATCCGCGGATGGCCTCGGTCAGCGCGGCCCCGTCTCCGGGCGGGCATTCCGCCACAGCTTCAACTACCACTTCGCCGCTGGGCGCCGAAGTGCGGGCCAGCAGCGTCGCGTGGTCGTTTTGTTCGACGAAGAAACCTTTGCCTTTGGCGGAAAAAAGCATGCGGTGGATGGTGGTGGTGCTGAAGAAGGCGAGCCGTGGCGGCCGCGCGCGAAGCGGGCTTTGTTGCCGGAAGCCTCTATGCTAGGTAAATGAGAAGTGAAGTTCCCTCATCGGCGCCTTTATGACAAGATTAAATCGCGCTCTACCCGCTCGCTGGCTGTAGTTTACCATTTCTTAAAGGCCAGTGACTTGCGGCAGATTTTCGGCCCGTCCGCGCCCGGCGGCAAATAAAAACCCGCCGCTTGTGTAGGCGGCGGGCGGATACGCGGGTGCCGTCCAACGCGGCACCCTCAATTTATTTCTGCCACGTACGCTTCTTGTGGCGATTCGATTTCAAGCGCTTTCGGCGCTTGTGCTTGTTCATTTTCAGGCGGCGTTTTTTCTTAAGATTACCCATGGGTGAGAGTGAATGGCTCCACCGTGCGCGAGCCTTCCGCGGTGTAAAGCTCAATTTCCCACCGCCCGCCACTCGGCCGCAGCGGTGGCATAAAGGCGCAACTCCACGACGCAGCCGGGAAAAAATTCCTGCAGGCAGGCGCCATAGGCCTGCAGCTGCGGCGCGTACTCCGCCGCCAGGCGGGCCAGCAGCTGCTCGTTTTCCTCGCCCGGCCGCCGGTGATTTGTCTTCCAATCCACCGCCACGATCCTCCGCGTCGCGGGGTCGTGGGCCACCAGATCAACCACCCCGTCGATCCACGCGTCGGCCCGCAGCGGCGCGAAAAGACTCAACTCCGTCAACCGCGTCCACCGCGCCTCGCCCAACTCGCGGCTGAGGGCGCTGGCGGAAAATTTTGCCAGTTCCTCGCCGGCCCGCGGTCCGAGTCCCTGCGCCGCCGCCTGGGCCAACGCCCGTGCGCCGTAGGCGGCCCGCTCCGCCTCTTCTCCGCCCCACGGCCAGAATTCCATCGTTTCATGCCACCATAGCCCGTAGTCAATCGGATCGTTGCCGGCCCGCGGCGGCAGCGGCTCGTCGAACGTGGCTTCATGCCGCGCCGTGCGGATCGCGTCAGGCGCCTGGGATAGCTGGTGGGGCAGCAGGCGCGCCGGAAAATCGGGCCGGCGGCGGCCAGATGCGGCCGGCGGCGGACTCGCCGGCGGCGTTTCGCGCGCCATTTCCCGGCGCGATTCCGCCGGGGCGATTTCCAGTGGCGGCAGCTTCCCCAGCTCCGCTCCCCACAGGTCCGCGAGGCTCGGCTCCCGCTGCCGGCCGCCGAAGCCCGCGGCCCAGGGCAACAGCAGCGTCCGCCGCGCCCGGGTCAATCCGACGTAAAGCAGCCGCGTGTTCTCGCGCAGTCGCTCGCGGTCGCGCGACGCCGCGGTCGCGGGCGGCAGGCTGGCCCCGTCAAAAAACACCCGAGGCCCTTCCGCCGCGTCCGTCACCAGCTGCAGGCCCTGCTCCGGGGGCCGGCCGATTCCCCGCCATAAACCGAGCAGGATCACGGCCGGCCATTCCAGGCCTTTCGCCGAATGCACCGTGAGCAGGTTGATCGCATCGTCCGCCGCCTTCCCCGCCGGACGGTCCAGATCGATCTCCCGTAGCAATTCCGCGCGCCAGCGGCGCGGACCGCCGCCGGCCAGGCCCGTTTCCGCCGCCTTGGCCAGCAGGCGTTCCAGCTCGGTCGCAGCTGCGCCGGTCGGGTCGACCGCCCATGCCTTCGCCGCCAGTCCGCAGGTCTCCGCCAGAGTGCGAGCGAACTGTTCCAAAGGCAGCCCTTCCTCGTCGACCTGCATCACCAGGGGGCGCAGTCGCAGGAGCGCCCCGCCCAACGGTTCAGCATAACGCTCCGGCTCGTTCCAATGAAAAATCTTTTCTTCTGCCAGCGCCTCGGCCAGCTGCGCGTCGCTCACCGCAAAAAGCTCGCGCAGCACGCCGACCCACTCAAAGGTGTTCAGCGGATCGCACAGCGCCATGAGCAGGCCCGCCAGCCAGGCATAAACCGGTTGATCGCCGTTGCGGTTGCGCCGCAATTGCAACGCCGTCTTCAGGCCGGCAACCTTAAATTCGTCGCGGGCGGCGAGCAGCCAGTCGTTGCGCGGCGCGAGCACGCAGACTTCGCTCCACGTCCGCGCTCCCACTCCGGCCGGCCCGTGATCGCGCAGCCAGGCCGCCAGCTGCCGCGCCTCCTCCATCTGCCAGGCGTCGACGCCGGACCGCTCCGGCACGGAAAGAAGCAGCACGCCCCAGGCGCCTTCGGGATTCCCCGGCGAGGCGGCCAGCGGCGTGAACGGCACCTGGAGGAGCGGCGCGGGCGCGCCTTCCGCGGGCGGCAGGCCGAGATTGTGCGCGCGGTCACCGGAAAAAGCCGCGGGCAGCGTGCGGTTGAGCAGCGCGGCGATTTGCGCCGGCAGCCGGAAGGTCACATCGAAGACCAGTTGCTCGCCGCCGTCACGGCGGGCAAAGGCGGCGAGGTGTTTTTGAAAATTCCGCAGGTCGACCCGACCGCTGTAGATCGATTGCTGCGCATCGCCGACCAGGCAAAAGTGCCCGGGCCGCGGCGGCGGGCCGCCGCCTTCCGGCCAGGTCCCCGCCGCCGCCCCGGGCGGGCGCGTGATCTCGACCAAGACTTCGAATTGCTGCGCATCGGTGTCCTGCGCCTCGTCGAGAATCACCCGCCAGCCGTCCGCCCGGATGCGCTCGAGCGCCACCGGGTCGCGCAGCACTGCGACCGCCGCGTCGATCTGGTCGGCATAAGTCTGCACCCCGCGCTCGAAGCGGAACACCCGGAACCGCTCCGCCAGTTCCGCCGCCAGCACGGCCGCCGCCCGCGCCAGCCAGGATTTGAGCGGAGCAAAAAAATTCGCATAGAGTTCCCGGATGTTTGCCGCCGAGCCTTCCGGTTCCGGCAGTGGCAAAAATCCGTGCTCCTCGGCAAATCGCCGCCGCCATTCCCGCGCCGCCGCCTGGTTTCGCGCCAGTGTCTCCGCGCTGCTTTTCTGTTTCGCCTGGGCAGCGAGGATGGCGCGCAGCGCGGCCTCGTCCGGCGCGGGCGGCCCGCCTTCCGGCGGCCGGGCAAGCAGGCGTTGCGCCGTCGCCGAATCCAGGGTCCGCGCCAGCGGAAAAATTTCATCGAGCGCCAGATGTCGGAGCAGCGCCGTCACCGATTCCGTCGGCAGGGCCTGGAACTGCATCGCGGCCTGCTCGAGAAAGGCCTGCCAAAGCGCGTCGGTCTGCGCCTCGTCGAGCACCTCGGGATCGAGGTGCAGGCCGAGTGACTGCCCATGTCGCTGGGCCAGGAGCAGACAAAAGCTATGGATCGTGCCAAAGAACGCGCGCTCGAGAGCGTCAAGCGGCGCGAGATCGGCGCGGCCCTGCTCAGCCAGACGCCGCAGCAGCACCTCGCGGGCGCGCCGTCCAATCTGCGCCGCGGCCTTTTTGGTGAAGGTAACCACCGCCGTCCTCGACAGCGGTTCCGCCCCCGCCGGGGCCAATGCCATCGCCGCCAGCCGCTCGGAAATCGCGGTGGTTTTGCCGGATCCGGCGTTGGCGCTGACCGCAAAATTCCGCGTCCACTCGTCGCGGAACCGTTCGCGCGCGACAAAATCCGTCGGCCGCTCAGCCATGTGCCGCCTCCGTTTCCGGAAAAGTCACGGCAAACTTGGCCGCCAGCACTTCCTGGCCGATCGGCGCGCAGGCCAGCGGCCAGGGCCGGCCCGCGACGAACTCCGTCCGGTCCTGGGTGAGCGCCCCGTAACGGCCGGTGGCGAGGTGGCGCGCGATTTGGCCGAGCCTGGCCAAGGCCCGCGGCAGTTCCGCCATGATCAGCGACGACCGTGTTCCGTCCGGTTTCAGCATCCATACCCGCCCGCCGGCCGCACCGAGCGCCGCTGCCGCCGCCAGATAAATGCCGAGCTGGAGCGAATCGCCGTGTTCGGCCATGCGCTGCAGGGAAAGCCGGTCGTCGCCGCCGGTCTTGAAATCGATGATCTCGACCTGGGCGCCGCGCCACTCCGGCCGGTCGAGCAGGACGAGGTCGATGCGGCCGTGAACGGGCAGCGAAGCGCCGCCGGCCGGCACGCGCACCTTGCCGCGCGGCAACGGCCATTCGGTCGCGGCATAGCCGCCTCCACGCAGGGCAAACACCTGCGCCAGCAGCGCCACCGTTATCCCTTCCAGCTCGGCGTGAAACGAATCCCAATAACGGTCCTGCGGCCAGCGTGCGCGCAGTTCGGCCAGTGCCCGTCCGAGATGTTCGCGCGCCTCGGCCTGCGGCGGAAGCCGGCCAAACGTCTCCCCCGCCGTCGCGTCGGCCCGCAGCGCGGCGGCAATCAGGCGATGGGCGAGCAAGCCGAGTGATTTTTCCCGGGCGCGCGCCAGCGGCCGCCAGTCCACCGGGCCGACCCCGAGAACCGCCTCGAACCACAATTCCGCCGGATCGGCCACCCCACGTTCGATCAGCCGCGCCGGCAACGAAGCCGGCCGGATTTTTTCCGCCGCGCCGCAAAAGAAAAACTCGTCGAACGGCGCGGCCGGATTGCGTCGCCGTTCATGGATCTTTCGCCAGCCTTCCTCCGCCGGCACGGGCGGCCCCGCGGACGGCCGCTGCCCGCATTGCGCCCAAGCCGTCTCCAGTGACTCGGCGCCGGCAGCCGGGAGCAGCACGCGCTCGACGAACCGGTTGGGAGCCAGCGGCAGCTCCGGATCGGTTTCATCGTGCCGGGCGGCGGAAAAGATCACTTCCTCCCGGGCCTCGCGCATCAGCGCCGCCGCCGCCTGCCGCTCGAGCGCCATCCGGTCCTCGCTGGTGAAAAGGCCGAGGGAAAAACGCCCGCGGGCGTTGAGCGCCGTGCGCGCCTCGTCCGTCAGCCACGGACTCGGTTCACGCCGCGCCGGCCAGACACCCGCGTTGCTCTCGGTGAAAATCACATGCGACCAGCTCACGCTCTCGGCCCGGCGGCGCGTGGTCAGGGTCACGCGCGCAAATACGTTCCGCCCCGGTGCGCCGGCCGCCGGCGCCTGTGCCGGGAGAAACAGCTCAAGCGTATCGAGCACGAGGCGCGCCGGCAGCAGGGATTTTTCCTTTTCCGCAAACGCCTCCAGCGCCGACCAGCCCGGCGGCGGCGGCAACAAAAACTGCGCCCCCAGACTCGCGAACCGCGCCAGCGCGTCGGCGAGGGTCAGCTCCGCCGGCCACGATGGCAGCCGCGAGGCGAGACGGCCGACCTCGCGGAAGGCCTCGCTCCGATCCGCCAGCAGCCGCTCGGCGCAGGCCGTCAAGGTGTGGCTGTGACATTCGTCGAACAGGCGCTCACCGGCGGCGCGCACCTCGCCGGGGGAAGCCTTGACGTGCCCCAGCGCACGCAGCAGTGGCCAGAGCGTCAGCAGCTCCTCCAGTCGCCCGCCGTCACGGTAGAACGCCAGCAACGCCCGCTGCGCCTGCACCTCCAGCGGAGGCGGCGCGGCGGTCTCGAGCAGATCGGCAAAGGCGATGCCGCGCTCGCCGAGCAGCCGGACGAGGCGCAGGTGGGCGGCGTCGGCGCGCGGAAAAATCACCGCGATGTTTTCCGCCCCGGCGTCGAGGAGGCGGACAATTTCCTCCGCCACCAGGGCCATCTCCTCGCCCCGGGTTTCGCCGACGATAACGCGGGCGGGCGCCGGTTTCACCTCCGGGGCATCGAGCACCGAAGGTTCGATGCCGAGAAAAGTCCGCCAAATTTCAATCCAGCGCTCGTCGAGGGCGCGCTGACCGTGAAACTCCGGTTCGGGCAGCACCACCACGATTTCCCGGCAGCGGCGGACGAACGCGGCGAGGCCGAAGAATTCCCGCCAAGCTTCGGCCGTGAAACCGTAAACAAGCAGCCGCTGAGCCGCGGCCGGCGTTTCCGGCGGCGGCGGCTGGAGCGCGGCCGCCTCGTTCTGGACCGGAGCGAGCGCCCCGCCGAGCTGGTCAACCCAGCTCTCCAATCCGTCGAAAACCTCGCGCAGCGGCGCAGCAGAAAAATCGCGGGCGGCGAAACCGGCCCGGATCATTTCGTCGAAATCCTCCAGCGCCCGGCTTGGATCGCTTTGCAGGCTTCGCCAAAATCCGCGCGAAGCGTCTTCCGGCGGCAGCGTCGCGAGTTTTCTGTCGATCAGCGCGCGCAGGCCGAGCAAGAGCAACTCGCGGCCAAGGGCGGGCCGGGCCGCGGGCGGTGAGGCCCCGCCCGCCGGCGCAAGCTCAGTCCGGGAAAGACTGAGCCATTTTTTGCGGGCGAGCCCGGGAGTGAGAAATTCCACGCCGAGCAGCGGCACGTTTTCTGCCAGGCAGCGCTGCTTCAACGCGTGGGCCTGGCCGCGCGTCGGCACCAGGACATGGCTGCGCTGCAGTCGGCCTCCGCCCGCCGCGGTCAGCCAGGGGCGGACCAGCTGCGTCCACGCCGCATCGGCATGGCGGACAAGGTGGAGTTCGACATGGGAAGCCACGGTTCGCGCCCCAATGAACACGAAGAAGCCATCGGCGCACAATCTTCATTCACAGCGGCGTCCGGACGCGGGCAAGAAAAAGCCTCCGCGGCGGGGGCCGGCGGAGGCAAGGGTGTAACGATGGAAGAAATCGGATGCGCTCAGGATTTAGCCATGGCGTACTTGGCCACATGGCTTTTGGCATGGCTGGCGGCATTGCGATGGATCACGCCGGATTTGACGGCCCTGTCCATGGCGGAGGCATAGGCGATGCCGGCGGCCTTGGCCGCGGCGGCGTCGCCGCTGGCGGCAGCCCGCTCGAATTTTTTGTGCAGGGTCTTGAGGTTCGTCTTGACGGTGCGGTTGCGCGCGGCGAAGCGGAGCGCCTTGCGGGCGGCTTTGATGGCGGATTTGGTGTTGGCCATGACGGGAAATACGTTCGGAGCCGGTCAAAAACTCAAACGCCTGCCGTCGAGTCAAGCGTGTTCTGCGAGGGGCACTGGGTCTTTTTGAAATCAAGCTTGTTTTGGCATAGCTGACGGCAGAGGTAAAGCGGCACAACGGAAGCCGAACGAAAACAGCTACTACTTGAATAATTTTGGGTCCTTGACGGTCAGCCGTTCGTTGGCTCACCGCAAAATCGAAGAACCAAAGGTTACATGTCATGGCCGAACACCCCCGGGCAGTTACCAGCCAGCATAACACACGCCGGCGCCGCGAGGCGGAAATAGGGATATATGGCGGCGAATAGGCCCGTCCGGCCCGGTACAAATTACTCCGCGGCCAAGGCTGGTTTCGTTTTGCAGCGGCCGGGGCCGGCTCGGTAGATTATTTTTCGGAGCGTCGTCCGGCGCCAGCATGAATTTAAAACTTCGTCTTTCCCTGCTCTTGGGTTTGCTCCTGCTCGCATTTCTCGCGGCGTTGGCGGCGCTGCGTCTTTTCGAGCAGCGGCAAAGGGATGATCTGCTTGACCGCACCCGCCAGCACCGGATTGACGTGCTCAATCACTGGCTGGAAACCAGCGGCCGGTCGCTGCACGAATTTGCCGACAGCTATGCGCAGTGGGACGAGCTGGTGCATTTTCTGGCAAAACCCGATCCGGCCTGGGCCCAGGCCCACCTCGAGGCCGACCTGCCGGCCTTCAATGCCCAGGCCTTGTGGGTGCTGCGGCCCGACGGCGGACTGATCTACAGCGTCAATCGCCTTGATGACCATGCGCTGGATCCGCCGCCGCTCGCCCCGGTCGATTTCGCCGCGCTGGTCGGCGGCGGGGCGCACCCTCATTTTTTTCTCGAAAGCCATGCCGGCCTGCTGGAATTCCGCGGGGCGCCGGTTTTTGGCGATGCATCGGCCAATCGGCCGGTCCAGGGCTGGCTGCTGGTGGCGCGGCGATGGGATGAGACCCATTTGAAAACGCTCGCCGATCTGACCGAGAGCACCGTGCGTCTGGCGGCGCCGTCCGATCCGGCAGAACCGCCCAGGGCCGGTCATGTGATCGTCCGCCAGCCGCTCAACGACTGGCGCGGCCAGGTGCTGCGCGTGCTGACCGTCGACTCCGATGCCTCCAAACTTAACGCGGCGCTGGCTCCGGCAATGTTCGAGGCGGAGGTCTTTGCCGCTTTCGGGCTGCTCGTCGTGGCCGCACTCGGCCTGACCCTGCAAGCCTGGGTGCTGCGCCCTCTGGGCTGGATCAGCGAGAGTTTGAAGCGGGGCGAGACCACGCCCATCCGTCCGTTGCTGCAGGAAAAAAGTGAATTGGGCGGCGTGGCGCGCCTGGTCGAGACGGACTTCGCCCAGCGCGATGCCCTCCGCCAAAGCGAGGAAGCCTTGCGGCGCACGCTTGATGAACATGCCCGGCTGGGGCGCGATTTGCACGACGGTGTGATCCAGTCGCTTTACGCCGCCGGCCTCGGCCTGTCCGGCATCCGCACCCTGGTCCACACCAACCCGGCCGAGGCGGAGGAGCGGCTCGAACAAACCCGCCGTCTGCTCAATGAGACGATTCACGACGTGCGCAATTTCATCAACGGCCTCGAGCCTGAGGCGTTGAAACGGCAGACCTTCACCCAGGCGGTGGAAGCGCTGATCGAATTTCGGCAGAGCGTCCGGGCGTTCAAGGCCAAGATTGAAATTGATGAAACGCTGGCGGCCGGCCTCAGCCACGAGCAGCGCGTCCATGCCCTGCAGATCGCCCGGGAGGCGGTGAGCAACGCCCTGCGCCACGGTCAGGCGACGCATGTCGCCATCGTGCTGCGGCGCCGCGACGACCGGCGGGTGGAGCTTTCGATCACCGACAACGGCCAGGGATTCGATCCGGCCGCCACAGACGCGAGCGGCGTCGGCCTGCACAGTTTCGTCGAGCGGGCGCGCGAGCTTGCGGCGGAGCTTATAGTTGAATCTTCGCCTGGAAAAGGCGCTCGCGTGGCACTCATTTTCAATTCATCTTTTTCACCGTGATCAATTCCACCCGTCCTCCCATTCGCATCCTGCTCGTGGACGACAGCGCCCTGGTTCGCCAGGGCATCAAGACCGTCCTGGCGGCCAGCAATGCGGTGCCGCTGCGGGTGGTGGGCGAGGCCGGCAATGTTGCCGAAGCCGTGGCCGAGGCGGCCCGGGTCAAGCCTGACATCGTGCTGCTCGATATTCGTCTGCCCGACGGCTCGGGATTCGACGCCTGTCGCGAGATTTTGCGCCGGCAGCCGGAGACGCGCATCATTGTGCTGACATCGTTTTCCAATGACAATTTTGTATACGAGGCGATCACCTCCGGCGCCCACGGTTATCTGATGAAGGAAATCGATCCCGCCGGGCTGGTGCAGGCGCTGCTCGATGTGGCGGACGGACGTTCCATTCTCGATCCCGACACGACCGCACGCGTCATCCGCCTGGTCCGGGCGCAGTCCGCCGGTGCCTCCAACGAGGATCTCGCCTCCCTCTCGCCGCAGGAGCGGCGGGTCCTGGCGCTGGTCGCGGAAGGCAAGACCAACAAGGAGATCGGCGAACAACTCAATCTCAGCGACAACACGGTAAAGAACTATCTCGGCAGTGTTTTCGAAAAACTGCACGTGAAACGCCGATCCCAAGCCGCCGCCTTGTATGTGCAAAGTCAGCCGCCCAAGGAGTAGGGATATCGACCTAGTCGTCATGGGTGGACCCGATAGGGCCGTTAGACTCTAAGCTTTTTGGCCGGGTTCTGATACACTTTCGCTCCTCCGCTCATGCAGTCCGTCCGCCCTCGAGTGCCTTCCGCCCGGCGATTTTCCAGCTCCGCCTGGAAACACGCCGCCACCGCCTTCACTCTTCTGGAGGTCATGGTGGCGGCCGTCGTCCTGGTTTTTTCCATCACGACGGCGATGGCCGCAATGGAGCGCGGTTTCCAAGCGATCGACACCGCCCGCAACCTCACCACCTCGGCGCAGATCATGGAAGATGAGATGGAACGCCTGCGATTGGAAAACTGGGCCCAACTCCAGGCGCTGCAGGATTCGGGCGACACTGCCGTGACAATTGACTCCAGCCTCGGCCCGGCGGCGGCTCGCTTTCAGTGCGCCCGCGTCATCCGCGATCTGAAACCGGACATGAAAGAAATTACGCTCACCACCACCTGGCATGGCGCCGACGGGCGCCTCCATACCGTGAGCTATCTCACCCGTTATGGAAAGAACGGCCTCAATGACTATTATTATACCGTGCATTGAGCGACGCGCCGTCCGTGCCTTCACCCTGGCGGAGGTGATGGTGGCATCCGGCCTGGGCGTGTTTGTCCTCGCCGCCATCTTGAGCTCGTTTCTTTTCATCGGCCGGAGCGGCTTCGGCATGCAAAGTTATACCCGTCTTGAAAGCGAGACGCGCCGCGGCCTGGAAATGTTCGCCACCGACGCGCGCATGGCCAGCGATATCCACTGGAACAACAACCAGAGCATCACCCTGACTCTGCCCACCTCCACCAGCGCCACCGTGCTGGCCACTTATGCCTACGATAGCGATGCCGCCAGCCCGAGCAATGGATGCTTCTACCGGTTGACCGGCGACGCCAGCTCGACCGCGCCGCGCCAGATACTCGTCCACGCGGTCGCGCCCGACTTTGCCTTTCAGCGCTACAAGCTTGATGCAACTGGCGCCGCAGCCGCAGCCGCCAACGACCTCGAGACGAAACAAATTCAAGTCACGCTTCACGCCCGGCTGGCGGGAGTCACCGTCGCGACGGCGACGAATTCCGCCGTCTCCGCCCGCTACATTCTCCGCAACAAGCGCGTGAGCAACTGAACCCCGCATGAAGCTTTCCTCCTCCCATCTTCGTCGCGGCACCGTCCTCATTGTCGCCATGCTGGTGGCGGCGCTGATCGCGTTTGTGCTCGGGAGCTATCTCAATCTCAGCCTCAGCTCCGCCCGCTTTGCCGGACGGACTTTTTACAGCAATGCCGCTTTCAATCTGGTGGAAACCGGCGCGGAGGAGGCCGTCTGGTCCTTTAATCACGCCGGAACGAACAATGGTTGGAACTCATGGGCGCACAACTCATCCGACGCATGGGAGAAGTTCGAGGGCTTCAATTTCGCTCCCAATACCTCCGGCTCGGTAAAGGTCTACGTGGAAAATTACGCGGCTACGGGCGGTTTCTCCCCGAAAGTGATCGCACTGGCCTCGGTCAATCCCCCGACGGAAGCGCCGGTCACGCAAATGCTCGAGGTCACCCTCGCCCGGCGTTCGCATTTTGCCGGGGGCTTGGTGGCAAAGAATAGCGTCACTTTCAACGGCGGCAGCGCCACGGTCGACAGCTGGAATTCGGATCCGGACAACAATCCCGCCACTCCTCCGGTGCCGTACACCGCCGCGGTGCGCAATGACCACGCCCGCATCGCCGCCACCTGGGTGCTCGTCGGCAATCACTCGAGCAAGCGCGCGGATATCTTGGGATATGTCACCACGGGGGGAACGTCGCCGGACGTCGGCCTCAACGGCACGATCCGGGGGTTTGCCACTCCGCCCGGGGTGCCGATCGATCCGAGCCGCATCGCCACCGATTTCGTTTTCAGTTTTGATCCGCTCGCCGCGCCGACCGGGGGGACGCCTCTTGCCAGCATCGGGCCCACGCTCGGCACGCTCGGCACCGCGACCAGCTGGCAATGCAACAGCCTTTCGCTCAACGGCAGCCAGACCCTCACCATTCTCGGTCAGGTCACGCTCGTGCTCACCGCCAGTTCGGGCGCCGATGCACTCGACCTCGTCGGCAATGCCCAGATCATCATTCCGGCCGGGTCTTCCCTCGCGTTGTATGTTGAAGGCAACGTCCGGATCATCGGCAACGGCGGCATCGGCAATGGAAACGTCCAGCCCGTCACCTGCCAGTTCTGGGGCACCAACACCAGCGCCGCCGGGCAAACCATCGAACTGACGGGCAACGGCTCGCTCGCCGGCGTGGTTTACGCGCCCAACGCCGCCGTCACCCTGGACGGCAACAGCGACATGATGGGCGCCGTCATCGCCCGGGATATCACCATCGCCGGCAATGCAAATTTTCATTACGACGAATCGCTTCCCCTCTATGGCGATGCCAGCTTTGGAGTGGTCAAATGGCGCGAACTGACGACCGCGGCGGAGCGCCAGTCATATATGTCACTCATGAATGGCTGGTGAAGAGGGGTAAGACCCTATTCTCCCGGTTAAGTTGGGGTTAAATCCTGAGTGGCATTTGGCCTAGCGGACTAAGTCCGTAATCGGGGCCGGTTAGCCTCTGATCGCCTTGCGAGGTTTGGCCTATGCTCGCGGGCATGAACGGTAGCCTCCAGTTTCCGCCGGCCCGTACTCGGCGCGCGCACCGCGCGGAAAAAGCTTTCACCATTCTCGAGGTGATGACCGCCGCTTCCATCCTGGTCCTCACCCTCACCTCCTCGCTGATCGTTTTGCAGCGCGGCTTCCAGGCGATTGATTCCGCCCGCTACACCACCCTGGCGGGCCAGATCCTGCAAAGTCAGATGGAAAAAATCCGCCTGCTCAACTGGAGCCAGCTGACTGATCCGGTCAATGGACCCGCCGCCTCGCCCACCTTCACCCCGGACGTGGCCACTTCCTCGGCCCAGCTCAGCCATTTTAGCTGCACGCAATCGATCACCGACGCCCCATCGCCCTTCACCGGCACGATGAAAGACATCACCCTGACGGCCACTTGGACCGGAACCGATGGTCGCCGCAAAAGCCTTTCTTACACCACCCGCTATGGTCAAAACGGCATATCCGACTTCTTCTACACCACGCATTGAGCGTGCCGCGATAGGCGCCTTCACGCTCGTCGAGGTCATGATCGGCGCCGGCCTCGGCGCCTTCATCCTCACCGGCGTCCTCTCGACCTTCCTCATGATCGGTCGCAATGGGATGAACGCCGCCAACTACACGCGCCTCGAGGCCCAGGCCCGCCAGGGCCTGGAAACCCTCAGCCGCGAAGTCCGCATGGCCAACAGCGTGGTCAGTTACAGCAACACCAGTGTGACGCTGGGCATACCCGATACCTCCTCGGGCAGCGTCTCCGCCGTCGCTTACAACGTCACCTACGCCTACAATTCCGCCAACAAGCTTTTCACCCGCACCGGGCCGCCTTTGACCAACCCTTCCGGCGCCACCGCCACCACCACGCTGATGGGCGGCGTGACGAATCTGAGCTTTAATTACTACCGGTACGTCACCGGTGGAGGTTACTCGAACGGTTTCACCAGCAACACCGCCTCCAACGCCACCGAAATCAAGCAGATCGAACTCACACTCACGGCCCAACTTTCCAGCACCACCGTCACCAACGCCACCAATCAAGTGCTCTCGGCCCGTTTCATCCTGCGCAACAAATAAAATAAATCCGGTTTCGCCATGAACTCCCCCCTCAAATCCAAACGCGGCTCCCTCCTCATCGTCGCCATGCTGCTTTCCGCCCTGGTGGTCATTTTTCTCGGCAGCTACCTTCGGCTCGGTGTCACCGCGCTCACGCTTTCCAATCGCTCGTTCTATTCCAATGCCGCGATGAATCTGGTCGACACCGGACTGGAGCAGGCGCTGTGGAGCATCAATAACAGCAATTGGGCCGGCGCCGGATTTGCCGGCCGCGCCGGCCATAGCGGTCAATACCAGGGCACGTTCCCTTCCAACACAACTTACTATAATCTGTCCGGCCAGGTCCAGGGTCAGGTGAAAGTCTGGGCCGATACCAGCGGCGCCATTCCGCAAGTAGTCGCCGAGGCCATCGTCACCCTGCCCAACGGCGGCCAGATTATCAAGGAGGCGGAAATGTTTCTCCAGCACCGCTCCTATTTCAGCAATGGCCTGGTGGCCAAAAACAGCATCACCTTCCATGGCAACAATGCCTCGGTTGACAGCTGGAACTCCGATCCCAGCGGCACGATTGTGCCCTATTCCTCCACCGTGGCGCACGATCTCGGCCAGGTCGGCAGCATCTCGGTCCAGACCGATTCGATCAGCGTCTCCAATGCCGACATCTACGGCTACGCGGCGGTCGGTGGCAGCGCAAGCAGCGACATCCAGGTCGGTCCGCAAGGCCGGGTCGGCCCGTACGGCACCGGCAATGGCGTGATCGATCCGACCCGCGTCACTTACGATTTTACCACCAACTTTCCCGACGTCTCCACACCCACTCCGTCGGCGTACACCACGCTGTCGTCGGTCACCAATCTCGTTCTTCCCCGCGCCGGCGATCCGGGCGTGACCGCCAATGGCAAGACGACGTATTATTATGAGGTTTCCGCCATCAATCTCACCGGCAACACCGACACCCTGACCATCGGCGCCTCGAGCACGGCTGACGTCAATGTCGTCATCATTACCACCAACACCACCGGCACCACGGTCAATGCCACCGGCAATCACTCCGGGATCGCCATCGCCACCGGCTCGACCCTCGCCATCTACACCGCCGGCAACGTCTCCATCACCGGCGATGGCATCCTCAACGGCGGATCCTCCACTTCCAGCGCCAATCAACCCGCCGCCTTCGAGCTTTACGGCACCCGTTCCGCCGCCACCGCCCAGACCAGCGGCGAACAGGCGATCGACATCAAGGGCAACGGCTATCTCAGCAGCGTTGTCTATACGCCCAATGGCGATGTCACGATCGACGGCAATGGCGACGTTCTCGGCTCGGTTGTGGGCAATTCCATTTCCCTCACCGGCAACGCCGCCTTCCATTACGATGAATCGCTCAGTTCCAACAACAGCAGTAATCTCTGGAGCCTGAGCAAGTGGCACGAGCTCTACACCGCCGGCGACCGCAGCAGCTACACCGCCATGCTTAATTTTTAAGGCCGGGAGCCGCTTAGGTTGCCCTCCTGACCTGAATTCTTTCCTGCGGGACGGGGCGCCTGCTCTTCGCTCGATGTCTTGGCGTGCAATTGTTTTAGAATCGATTGCGTCACCGATTGTCTCGCCCAGCCGGGCGGCGCGCATCGCATGGCACGCTCAAAATCCGCAGCGGCCCCGCCCAGATCATCATTTTTTATGCGCAATATGCCGCGGTCAAACCAGGCATCGGGAGAGCCTGGTCTCCTCGCCACAATATAATCGGCGTCGGACAGCGCTTCGCGCACCTGTCCGAGCGCCACATAAATGGCGGCACGGTTTGCATGGGCTTCGATCCGGCCGGGATCGCGCCGGATGGCCAAATCAACCATTTGCAGGGCGTCTTGGGGCCGATTTCTTTGGAAATACATAACGGCCATTTCATTATAATAATATGCCATTAGATCCTCGTCAGGATGTCCTTCCTGCAACACGGCGTAAAAATGCCGAATGGCCGTGACGCCGTTGCCAGCCACGTGCGCGGCGGGAAGCAGCAAATTCAAAGCGCAAGCCGCAAACAGCACGGGACGGAGGCGCCCGGGCGAATGGATCTTATATAAGATAATGCCCATTAAAATCATGGGCACAAGAATGGAAACGGAACGACTGATATCTTCCGCCACAATCAGGTTAAAGATCAGCGTGAAAAGAAAAATCACGACCAGGCCGGTCTTTTCCCATCTGCTTCGCTGAGAGCAAAGGCCCAACCAAATACCAACAAAAACCCAGGCGCATCGAATACCCTGCCATAGCCCCAAAAAATAATATTTAATGGCGAAGCCACCCTGCCCGACAGTATCTCTTATATAATCGGAGGTCGCCTGATCCCGCGCAAAAAGAAAGCATCCGACGCGAACGAGCAGCCAGGGAGCAAGGAGGATGCCCAGCCAGCCTAGCTCGCGGCCGCCCACCCGATACTCGTTTGAGACCGTGGCCGAATATTCTCGGCGCAACATGGCCGCCAACGGCAGCGTGATCACAAAACGTTCATCAATCCATGGAGTGATCAGGACGGCTATTGCCGCCAGCCGTGGCCGTGAAAAAACAAAGACGAGCAGCCCTAATACCCACCAGGAATCGAAGTAGGCCAGCCAACCGGTGGAGACAAAGAACCATGAGCAGGTCGCCGTCAAAATCGCCACCGCAAGGCAATCCGGCCAGCCTATCTCATGCCTCCGCAGCACGGCCATTATATAAACCAGGACCAGCCAGCAGCCCAGCGGCGGTAAAGCCAGATATACCAGCGGCGGAAGGGAGAGCGCGTAGCCCAGCAGAGGGAAAAACAACCGCCACTGTAAGACCAGGCTGATATGGTTATCCATCCGCATGAAAGGATGCTTCAATTGCATCACGGCGAACTTTGCCCGCGCCACTTCCGGCGGCATCGCCGGAAGGAGGGGAATTTCCATCTCCCGCCAGAAGAAGAACCGCGGGCTGAACAAAAAAAGTGAGACCAATGCCGCCAGCAGAGCGGCGCCTCCGATCCGGATCGTTTCCTTGCGGGCTGGGCGTGAGGCCGTAGCCATCAGTGTGATATGGAATATGACTTAGTTTTGGGGCCGGTAAGCCGGATTCTGTTCCGCGCCGAACGGCGCGGCGGACGTCATTTCTCTCAGGCGCCCGGAAGCGGGCGTCTGTCCCGCCTGGACCGTGCGGCGGACCGCGCGAACCGAGGCGTGATGCGGCATACCCGCGGCTGTGGGACGGGCCGTCCAGCCGCCTATTTTGCCTTGCACCGGACGGGGTTTTTCGTGCCGCCCGCCTCGCGGCGGACGCGGTGGGCTCTTACCCCACCTTTTCATCCTTGCCCTGACAAGCCGCCTTGCGGCGGCCCGAAGGGCGGTTTGTTTTCTGTGACACTTTCCGTCGCCGCGCCTTGAAACGCGGCGCCTGCGCTTGCCTCGCGGCTCGCGCAGCATCCTGCCCTGTGGTGTCCGGACTTTCCTCTCCGAATTATTATCGGACGCGGCGGTCAACCGCGTCTTGGGATGCAAAGAACTCGGAGCGACGACCTGGCCCCAAAACTAAGAAAACCAGCCTACGGCCTCGCCTGGGCAAAATCAAGGCTGGCCTGCGGCTCGCACGCGCGGCGTTGCTTCGTCAATAATTCTCCCTTCTACTCGCCGCCCGTCCTGCCCTGCGCCATGCCGAACGCAAATCCACCCCACTCTTCCGCCACTTCCTGGATTCTGACCCAATTGGCGGGAGCGCCCGGCCATCATCGCGGGTGGTCGGCCGTCAGCATTCTGACGATGATCGCGATTATCGGCTGGATTGACTATATCACCGGCGTACGCGTCTCCCTGGGGCTGTTTTACCTTCTTCCCATCACCTTGAGCGTGGCCTGGCTTGGCGGGCGCGAGGCCTGCGCCGCCGCGGTCGTCAGCATCGTGGTGCGCGTCGCCGGCGATCTGGAATCTGGAACTTATCACTATCCGGTGACGGCTTTCTGGAACCGGTTGGCCGATCTCGGCATGTACCTGGTTATCATCTGGGTGTTTCATGCTTTGATCTCGCTCTGGCGGGAACTCGAGCTGCGCGTGCGTCTGCGCACCGCCGCTCTCGAGCAGGCCTTGCGGGCGCGCGATGAGCTGCAGGCCCAGCTTTTTGAAATCAGCCGGCGCGAACGCAGCAGCATCGGCCACGATCTGCATGACGGGCTCGGCCAGCACCTCACCGCCACGGCCATGGCGGCAAGCCTCCTCGCCGCCAGCCTGAGCGAGGCCCGCCAGCCGACCGTCGGCGACGCCCAGAATATCGTGCGTATGCTGCAGGATGCCATCAGCCAGACCCGCGAGATCGCGCGCGGCCTGCTGCTCGCCGCCATCGAGCCGGACGAACTCATCTCCGAACTGGAGGAGCTTGCCGCCACTCTCAGCCAAGAGGGCGGCCCACGCTGCCATTTCACCTGGCGCGGCCCATTCGAAGGCCTCGACGCCGCTATTTCGTCCCATTTTTTCTACATTGCCCAGGAGGCGGCTCGCAACGCGCTGCGCCATGCCCGTCCTTCCCACGTGGAAATTTCCCTGCAAGCCGTTCCCGGCGCCATTGAGCTCACCGTCACGGATAACGGACCCGGCGTGTCGCCCCGCGCCGGCAGTCCGGGCATGGGCCTGCGCATCATGGCGCATCGGGCGGAAATTGTGGGTGGTGAATTCTCCGTCGAACCAGCCGCCGGCGGCGGCACCCGGGTTCGCTGCCGCGCGCCTCTGTCCCGGCCTGCTGTTCCCCCTGCCAACCCATGACGCCTTCCGCCGTCCGCGTTTTTATCGTCGACGATCATCCGCTCGTGCGCGAGTGGCTGGCGACCACCTTGCGTCAACAGCCTGATCTGGACGTCTGCGGCCAGGCGGAGGATGCCGCCAGTGGGTTGGCCGCGATGCTGGCCAATCCGCCCGACGTGGCCATTGTCGATCTTTCCCTCAAAACTTCATCGGGATTGGATTTGATCAAGGATCTGACCGAGCATCTGCCCGGCACCCAGATCATTGTTCTGTCCATGCATGAAGAGCTATTTTACGCCGAACGGGCTCTACGTGCCGGAGCCCGCGGCTATGTGATGAAACGTGAGTCCACCGATCGCGTGGTTGAAGCCATCCGTGCCGTCCAGACCGGCCGGATTTACGCCAACCCACAGCTGCTCGCCCGCCTCACCGAGCGCCTGATGGGAAAGAGGCAGGAGACGCCCTCCAGCGGCGTCGAGCTTCTGAGTGATCGCGAGCTGGACGTTTTTCGCCGCCTCGGCGAAGGCCAGGCTACGCGTCGCATCGCGGCGGAAATGCACGTGAGCATCAAAACGGTTCAGGCCTATTGTGCCCGCATCAAAGAGAAGTTACAGCTCGCCTCCGGCGCCGAACTCGTGCGCGAGGCAGTGCGCTGGACCGAACGGAAAAATCGCAGCTGATTGGCAACAGACCGGCATTGTAGGGTTTCGCCTGACAGACAAAATCGTCGTCAGCCGACAGACATTTTGCCCGCCGGCGCCTACGCTCGCCGGCTGTGCTTTCTTTTACCCCCTGCGCCGCCGTGGACGCAGACCCATCGGAGGCCCTCATCCCTTCCGTTGGTTCCCCCCGTCCCATTCCCCGCTTTTCGTTCTGGGCCGCATCGACCCAGGCGCAATCCGCCGCGGCGTCGCGGCCCTTGCGCAAACGCCTGAAGTTTTTCTTCCGCGCCCTGAGCCAGCCCCGTCTCACTCGCGCGTGGCTGGCCCGGCTTGTCCAGCCCGATCTCGCTCCGCTCTGGGAACTGCGACCGCGCCTCGCGCTCAAGCTCCAGCGGCCTTATCTCTGCTGCGCATGGGGGCCGCCGGAGCGCTTCGCCTCCCTCCTCGGTCATTATGAAATCCTGCCGGAGCTTTTTTCCGCTTCAGCCCGTGCCGCCATTTTCCGCGAAGGCCTCGATTTGATCCGCCTCGGCCTTCCCGCTTCCGGCCGTCCCCTCACCGTGCAACTGTTCTATCATGACCGGTTCGAGAAAGAAGGCGAGCTGACGCTGGCGATCCGCGAAGAGAAAACCGGTCTGATGATGGCCGGACTCACTTTTTCCCTGGTCAACAATGCCGGGGCGCGCATCGGCCTCATCGGCGGTCTGCAAGCGGCCAACGACCCGCGGATGCGCGATCTCATTCACGACGTCGCCAAGGAAATGCACGGCCTGCGGCCCAAGGCGCTCGCGCTCTGGTGCTTCCAGCAACTTTCGGGGCCGTGGCGGCTCACTGAAATTCAGGCGGTGGGCGATGCGCAGCATGTCTGGCGCCACTGGAGCCGGCGCCGTGAGATCGCGGCGTGCTATGACGAGTTCTGGCGCGAAAGCGACGGGGAGCCGCTGCCCGGGGGTGGATGCTGGAAACTTCCGCTCCGGCCGCGGCCCCGCTCGCGGGAGGAACTCAAGCCCAGCCGGCGCCGGCAGCACGAATTACGTTACACCATGCTCGATCGCTGGGCCTCCGGCTTGCTCGTGGCCTCCCAGGCAATCGCGCCCCGCCGGCAAAATCCGGTGCCGACCGCCGGCCACTTCGAATTCGCCTGGGGAACGGAGACCGCCCGGGCCCAAACCGCCGGCCGTCCGGCGGCGCTGAACCATTCTTTTTGAACGGGGCCGCGGGATCATTCCCAATACACCATGCGGCGGCAGGTCTCGCAGGCGGTGATTTTTTCGCCCTTGCGCGCATCGGCCTCGACCTGCGCGGAAACCCGCATATGGCAGCCG
>DASRHD010000198.1:0-3304 GCA_035650695.1 Opitutaceae bacterium | reverse complement strand
AGGAAGGGTTGGATCTCACGGTTGAAATATTCGGTGGCGCCCGGTTCATTGGGAACGTTCCCGGCGAGGACCAGCTTGATTCCGGCGCGCCGTGCCGCCTCGATCGCCAGATGGGCTCCCTTGCTGCGGGTGAGCCGGCCGAGGAAAAGCGCGTAGGGCGGGCCGGCGGGAACGGGGGAAAAGGGAATCGCGTCGGTGTCCACCGCATTGTAAATCACCGAGAAATTCGAGGCCTCCGGATGGCCTGCGATGTGGGACCGGCTGAGGGCGACAAAAAAATCTCCCTGGCGTTGGCGGCGCGTAATATAATCGGGATCATGGCCGGAAATGGGATTATGAAACCAGTGGACGACCGGTTTTTTCAGCAAATAGATCGTTTCGAGGTAATCCATCCGGCCATGATTGATGACCACATCCGCCGTGGCGGCCGGCCGCAGGGTGATGAACTGAAACCAGGTTTTCCGGTAGGCCCGGCTGTAATATTTTGCCGACGGCGGCCGGTGGACGGTCAATCCGCCACCGTAATCCTTCGAGCCGGGGCCGGCAATGAGATGAACCCGGTGGCCCTGGTCGGATAACCAGCGACACATCAGATCCGTTCCCCGTTCGGTTCCTCCGTAGCTCGTCGGCGGAACCGAAAGGAGCGGATCGGAGACCATCAGGATTTTAAGCGCGCGTTTTTTCTTGCCGGCAGACGGGTCTTCATGGGGGCCCGAACCGTTACGATGCGAGCCGGAGCCGACCGCCGCCGGCAATTCCCCGGACGGCGGTGAGCCGCGGACCAGCGAGGCCGACGGATGCGCGCCGTTCACCCTCGTAACGGATCCGTTTTTGCCCGGGGCGGCGCCCACATCGGCGATGAGTTTTTCGAGCTGAGAAATGAAGGCCGATTCACTGAAGCGGGTTTCGATGCTGGTCCGGCATTCTTTTCGGGAGATTTCGCCGGTGCGGTGAATCGCCGCCGCCATTTCGTCGACCGTGTCGCAGAGGAAGCCGGTTCGGCCGTGGGCGACGACTTCCGGTGTCGAGGCCATCCGCGAGGCGATGACCGGCGTCCCGCTTGCCAGGGCTTCGATCATGACCAGGCCGAAAGGCTCCATCCACTGGATGGGAAAAAGCAGCGCCTTCGCTCCGCCGACCAACTTGATCCGGGCGGATTCGTCATAAGGCCCGACGTATTCGCATTCCGGGCCGAGGTGAGGCTTGATTGCGGTCTCGAAATAGGCGCCGACGCCGGCCTCGTCGGGGATGTTTCCCGCGATGATCAGCTTGATCCGCGCCCGCCGGGCCGCGTCGATGGCACGGTGAACCCCCTTGTCCGGAGTGAGGCGGCCGAGAAACACGACGTAAGGCGGCGAGGCGGCGGCGGGGGAGAAAGGAATGCGCTCGGTGTCAACCGCGTTATAGATGACATTAAAGCGTGTCGAGGCCGGGTCGCCGGAAACCTGCGAGCGGCTCACGCCGACGAAATGGTCCCCTTGCTTGCGGCAACGGAGTATATATGGAATCTCCCGGCCGGTGAGCGGATTGTGGAACCAATGGATAACGGGTTTTTTCGTCCGAAAAATGGCTTCAAGATAATCCAGCCGGCCGTGATTGATAATCAGGTCCGCCTTTAGGGCCGCGCGGAGGACGATGAACTGAAACCAGGTTTTCCGGTACGCCCGGCTGGAATAGGCGGCGGAGGGCGCCCGGTGGATGGTCAGGCCGCCGCCATAATCACGTGAGCCGGGTCCGGCGAGCAGGTGCACGCCGTGACCGCGTTTTGCCAGCCCCCGGCACATCAGATCAATTTCCCTTTCGATGCCCCCGTACTTGGCCGGCGGCACCGGCAGGATGGGATCGGCGATGATCAGGATATTCACCGCTTGTTTCTTGCGAAATAGACCGGTTCGCGGCCGGAGCCGAGGCGCTCCAACGTGAAGCCGTACGGAGCGAGGTGGCCGTTGAGGCGGTCGACCGTCGTGTTGGGGTGAATTTCGATGAGAATGGCACCCACCTTCGCCAGCCACCGGTTGTTTTCAGACAGCAATTTTTCCTCGGCCCCCTCGATGTCGATTTTAAGCAGATCGATGACGGGCCAGCCCATGCGTTCCTGGATTTGCGGCACCGTCAGCACCGAAACTTCGACGGTCTCCTCCAGGTCATGCATGCCGGTCCCCTCCAGGGAGGAGCAGGTCGGGTCGCTGCCGAAGCGCAGCCGCAAGGTGCCGGCCTCGGCGCCCACCGCCCCATCGATCACGGTGGCGGAGACGCGGTTGCGGTTCAGATTCCGGTGGAGGAGCCGGAGATTTCTCGGATCGGGCTCGACGACCGCGAACTGGGAGAGCGGAAAAAGCTTGGCGAGAAAAACCGAGCCGAAGCCGATGTTGCCGCCGAGATCGAGAACGCGGCGTGGGGGACGGGACATCCGCGAGGCGCAATCGTATTCGCGGTCGATGAACACACCTTTGAACGCGCCCAGGTATTGGTCGGTCATCTCGAACTCCATCGGCTGTCCCAGGCAGGAGAGCGACACCCGCTTGAGCGGCATGGTTGCGCCCCGCCGGTTGTACCATCGGCCCATGTAATGGAAAAATACCGACCAGCCGAACGGCCGGCCGAGATTTCGGAAGGCCGCGTCTTCCCGGCAGACGTCACGAAAAGCGCGGCTGGAACGAAGGAGGTTCATGGTGTGCTAGACACTTTTGGCCGGGGCGGTAAGGAAGCGCTGCTTGAAGCGCTGGCCGAGCGCGATGGCCTCGCCGGTCGCGACCAGCTTCAGGGTGAACGCGGCCGTCAGGTAAGCCGCCGCCCCGACCGTTCCGGCGAAAAGCAGATGAACGATCGCCGGGAGCGGTTCACGGCCGCCGCCGAGGCGGGCGACCACGGCCGCGGCCAGTCCCGCCGCCACGGCGAGGCCGAGCTTCAGGGCGAAAACGACGCCGGGAAAACACGCGCCGCCCAGTTGCCGCCTGATTTCGCGCCGCACCACCCAGATCGAAGTCACCGCGGCGGCGCCGACCACGCCCGCTCCAACCGCGCCGAGACCGAGCCAGCGCACAAAGAGCACGACCATGCCCAGGCCGAGCACGCCGTTGGCGATCTCCGCCACGGCGGCGTTGCGATGGCGGTTCAGCCCGGTGAGAAGGTATTCTCCGGCCATGACCAGGGACGTGGTTACGGTGATCGCCGAAATGGATATCGCCATGGACGGGCTCAACCAAAGCCGGTTGTGGGTCCAAAGGCGGATGAAGGTGTCGCCCAGGGCAAAAAACAGGCCGATCCCGAGCCCGGCGACAAACAGGGCGCGCTCCAGCGATTG
>DASRHD010000197.1:0-5018 GCA_035650695.1 Opitutaceae bacterium | reverse complement strand
CCAAAGAAATGGCGCACGACTACCGTTATTTTCCCGATCCCGACCTCATGCCGGTGAAAGTGGACGAAGCCTGGAGGCAACAGATCCGCGCCAGCTGCCCTGAACTGCCCTTCGACAAGCAACGGCGGTTCATCGAACAATACCGGATTCCTTACACCATCACTTCGGTGCTCGTGCCCGACCGGGAACTGAGCGATTTTTTTGAGGAAACCGCGGCGCTCGCCGGTGCTGGAAAAGCGCAGGCTGCCGGTAACTGGATCGTGAATGACCTGCTGCGTGAACTCGGCAACGCCCATCTGGCCCTGGCGGACGCCAACGTCCGCCCGGCGCATATTGCAGAACTGGTCAAACTGGTCGATGCCGGCACGATCCTGACCAGCGCGGCCCGCGAAGTTTTT
Source organism: Opitutaceae bacterium (assembly GCA_035650695.1). Taxonomy (GTDB): domain Bacteria; phylum Verrucomicrobiota; class Verrucomicrobiia; order Opitutales; family Opitutaceae; genus DASRHD01. The sequence goes on along the minus strand of DASRHD010000197.1, from coordinate 4,620 downwards.
GCGGAAATGTTCCGAACCGGCGAAATGCCGGAGGCGATTGTCGCGCGCAAAGGGCTCAAGGCGGAGATGAATCCGGACGCCCTTGAGCAGTGGTGCCGCGACGCCATTGCGGGCAATCCCAAGGCGCTGGCCGATTTCAAGGCGGGCAAGGACAGCGCGATCAACGGCTTCAAGGGCGCGGTGATGAAGGCGGCCAAGGGCAAGGCTGATCCGAAGCGAGTGGATGAGACGCTGCGCCGCCTGCTGGCCCAGAGGTGAGCCGCGCGCCACGCGGCGTTTCGATGGCGAAAAGAAATGAGGCGGCTCTAAGAGCCGCCCCATTTTGAACATCAACCCCTTGATGCTGCTATGAATCAAACCCCTGTGCAAAAATCAGTTTTTATGGTGGTCGAAGTCGGAGGCATCCCACGCCACGAAGGCGGTGAGAAACATGAGAGTGAAGAGTACTGCGAGCATGGTTAGCGTAGTTTGAGCTGGCGCCCGTTGTGTTTCGATCAACCCGCAGCCGAGGCTTCGGTGCTCTTGCGAATGGCCGGTGACACGCCGAAAAATTCCACCACGTGCGTGATGTCGCTGTAGCCGCGGTTCTTCAGGACATCCTCGACCTGCTTGACCACGCGGCGCAGCTCGGCGGCTGTCTCGCCGTCAATTTCTTCCACGCGATGGGTGTCCTTGCAGACGATGTGGTAGCGGTTCGTGCCGTTGAGATTGACTTCGTAAAGGGCGGTGCCGTTGTGCAGGAACCCGCGGTGCACCAGGCCCAGCTCCTCAAACACGGCGAGGCAGCGATAAACCGTCACGAGATCGCACGAGCTGTCGGCGAGGTCATCATGCAGCTGCTCGATGCTGGCGGGCTGTGTGCGTTTGATCAGCGCGTTGAGGATGGCGATGCGCGGCTGCGTGATGCGCAGACCGGCGGACTTGAGGCGGGCACAGGCTTGGTCGAGGGCTGAAACGGGCTTTGGCGAAGATTTAATTCCTGCCAAGGAATGATGAAGTTGGGTAGATATCATAGTAATGTTAATTTTTAACACCTATATCGGTAAAAACAAGTAAAATCTTTACTTAAATCGCGCAGTTTTTTTTAAAAAGTGCATTTTAATGTAAAAATTTACAATTTAACCTAGGAACTTTTTCTACCAGCATATGACTTGCAGCACCTTGATATATCGGGCAGTTGCAAAGTTGTGCCGATGTATAACCTCTGCTATCCATCCCTTAATTTATGCCTGATTTTGAATTCGCAGAAATTGTGGAATTAATCTGCAAGGAAGACGGCCGCTTCGACGGCAAGGCTTACGATTTTGTCCGGCAGGGGCTCGATCACACGGTCAAGGAGATCAAGAAAAAGGATGCCCTTCACGCGGTGCGTTCGCAGCATGTCAACGGTCCGGAGCTGCTCCATGGCCTGCGCACCTACGCGCTCGAGCAGTATGGGCCGCTGGCCAAAACCGTTCTCAACGAGTGGGGAATCAAGCGCTGCGCCGATTTCGGCGACATCGTTTTCAATTTGATCGAGTATAATGTTTTCAGCAAAACGGAGAACGACCGGCGGGAGGATTTCGCCGACGTGTACGATTTCGACGAGGCGTTTGTGAAGCCTTTTCTGCCGGCACACCGGCGCCGTTTTGGTTCCTCCGCCGAGGCGGTGGGATCGATGTAGCGATCCGCTGCGCCCGAAAAAAATCCCGCGCCAGACGCGGGCCGTTGCCCTCTCATGCCCAAAAAAAACTCCATCTCCGCCGATCTCCATCTGCTCGAGGCGTTCTGGCGGGAGCCGGTTCAACGTTTCGTGTTGCCCAACGGACTGGTTGTTCTGCTCAAGCCCGACCGCTCCGCCGCGCTTGCGTCCGTCCAAGTCTGGGTACGGACCGGGAGCATTCACGAGAGCACCAAGCTCGGCGCCGGACTTTCGCATTTTCTCGAGCACATGCTCTTCAAGGGCACGGAGCGCCGGGCCGCGCGCGACATTTCCGCCGGCGTCCAGGCTCATGGCGGCTACATCAACGCCTACACCACTTTCGACCGCACGGTTTATTACATCGATCTGCCGAGCGAGCACACCGGCGTGGCGATCGACATTCTGGCCGACGCGGTGCTGCATTCCACCCTTCCGGCGGATGAGGTCGTTCGCGAGCGCGACGTCATCCTGCGGGAGATTGCCATGACCCAGGACGACCCGGACGACCGGCTTTCCGAGACGCTCTTCTCCACCGCCTTCCGGGAGCATCCCTACCGGAACCCGGTCATCGGTTATCGCGACGTTTTTGCCGCCGTGACGCGTGACGATCTCGTCGGCTATTACCGCACCCGCTATGTGCCCAACAATCTGGTCGTGGTGGTGGTGGGCGACGTGGATCCAACGGCCGTGCGCGCCGACATCGAGAAACATTTCGGCGGCGTGCCGCGGGCGGCCCTGGCGCCGGTGCCGGTGCCCGACGAGCCTCTGCAGCTGGCGCCGCGCGCCCAGCACCGGTTCGAGGAGGTCGAGCTCACACGTGCGTTTCTGGCCTGGCCGGTTCCCGGCCTGGCCCATCCAGATGCGCCGCTGCTCGACCTGCTCGCCACCATCCTGGGGCACGGAGACAGTTCGGTTCTTTGGCAAAGTGTGCGCGAGCAGGCGCAGCTGGTCCACACCATCGACGCCTTCAGCTGGAATCCGGGCAACGGCGGCCTCTTCAGCGTTTCCTTCACCTGCGAGGCGGCCAAGCGCGAACCCGCGGTCGCGGCGATCGAGCGCACGCTGGCGCGAACGGCTGCCCGCGGATTCTCTGCCGGGCAGTTACGCAAGGCTGTCCGCCAGCTCGCGGTCGGCGAAATCAACACCCGCAAGACCATGTCCGGCCAGGCGGCGCGGCTCGGCCTGGCCGAGGTCGTGATCGGCGACCTCGATTACGGGCGGAGCTATTTCGAACGCCTGGCCGCAGCCACGCCGGCGGAGCTCCGTCGCGTCCTGAAAACCTACCTGGTACCGTCACGCCTGACCTCGGTTTCGCTCAACCCCAAGGGCGCGGCGGCAAAAAAGACCGCCGCGGTGGGCGCACGCCCCTCCTCACCGGACTTCGAGGAAATCAGGATGGCCAACGGCGCACGGCTGTTGCTTCAGCCCGATTCGCGCCTGCCCAACCTACATTTCCGCCTTGCCTGTCTCGGCGGCCCCCTGCACGAGCCGGCGAAAAAACGCGGCGCCACGGCATTGCTCGCCACCCTCCTGACCAAGGACACCAAGGCGCGCACCGCCGCAGAAGTGGCGCAGTCCATCGAGGAAGTGGGCGGATCGTTCCAGCCCTTTGCCGGCAACAATGCCTTCGGCCTGGCTGTCGAAGTCTTGCCGACCGACGCGGCGCGAGCACTGGAAATTTTGTCCGATGCCGCGCTTTCACCCGCGTTCGTCCAAAAAACCTTCGCCACCGAACGCGACGCGCAGCTGGCCGAACTGCAGCAGGACGCCGACGACGTCGTGACCTTCGGCCGGAAGCTGGCACGGAAAAAGTTTTTTGGCTCGCATCCGCTGGCGATCGACCCCACGGGGGAAGAGGCCGGCCTGCGCGCGCTTTCGCCCGCCGATTTGGCGACGCTCCACCGCACGCTGCTGGTCGCGCCCAACACGGTCCTCGCCGTGACGGGGGATTTTTTGCCCAAGCAGCTGACGCCGCGGCTCCGCGCTTTTTTGGAAAAGCTGCCGCGCCGCGCCGCGCCGGCAACGGCTGCTCCCTTCGCCGGACCGGTGGCCGGCGATTTTGTGGAAAAGCAGCCGCGCGAGCAGGCGGTGGTATTCCAGGCCTTTCCCGGGCCGGGGATCCGTGCCGGGGACTTTTATGCCGGCGAAGTGGCGGATGAGCTTTTCAGCGGAATGGCGGCGCGCCTGTTTGAGCGGGTGCGCGAAGAGAAGGGCCTGGCGTATTTCGTGCGCTCGGCGCGGGTCACCAGCCTGGAGACGGCCATGTTTTATTTTTATGCCGGGACCGCTCCGGCAACCGCCGCCGAGGTTTTGGCGGAAATCGAGGCAGAGATCGCGCGCGTCCAGTCCGGAGGGGTGGAGGAGGCCGAGCTGCTCCGCTGCCAGGTACGGCTCAAGGCCGGCCGCCGCCAGAGCCTGCAGGCCAACGGCGCCCGCGCCATGCAGGCGGCGCTCAATTCCCTTTATGGTCTGCCGGTCAACGACTGGAAAAATTATGATGCGCGGATTGATGCGGTCACGCGCGCGGATTTGTCGCGTTTCGCCCAAAATTATTTCCAGCGGAAGCAGCGCGTCCAGCTGGTGGTGGCGCCCTAGATGCTCAATTTTGGACTTACCACCGAGCCGCTCCATTTCAGCTTGGTGCGGACGACGGAGAAGTGTGAATAATCGAGGCGCTGAACCAACGGCAGGCGGACCTTGGCGAGGGTGATCTCGACCGGCGCGTTTTCGCACATCAAGAGATTGCGTTGTCCGTCCATGGCCACGAGCAGGCGGGAGCGGCCGCTGCGATTGAAGACGCGCAGGCGCACATCGTGGCGGAAAATAATCGAGCGGTTGCTCAAGGTATGCGGGCAGATCGGGGTCATTGCGATGACCTCGGCCCCGGGATGGATGATCGGACCGCCGGCGGACAGATTATAGGCGGTCGAGCCGGTCGG
>DASRHD010000196.1:0-2322 GCA_035650695.1 Opitutaceae bacterium | reverse complement strand
TGGCTGTTTATGCGGTGGCTGACAACGGCGTGGGGATTTCGCCTGAACACCAGCCCAAGATCTTCGAAATCTTCCACCGCCTCAATCCCGACGCCACCGCCGGCGAAGGCCTCGGCCTGACCATCGCCCAACGCGTGCTCGAACGGCAGAAGGGGAAGATTTGGATTGAGAGCCGCGAGGGCGTGGGTTCGACTTTCTTCGTTTCGCTGCCGGCCGACTCCGGCCAGCCATGAGCCAGGCCAACATCAAGAACGCACCGGTCATCCTCATCGTCGAGGACGATGAGGGCCATGCCATCCTCGTCCGGCAAAATCTCGAGGAGGCGGGGCTGAACAACCACATCGAGCATTTTCGCGACGGGCAGGTCGTCCTCGATTTTCTTTTCCGGCGCGGCCCCGGCCGCGTCCGCGAGGAGAACCAGCTTTATCTTGTCCTGCTCGACATTCGCATGCCGAAGGTCGACGGCATCGAGGTGCTCCGCCAGATCAAGTCCGACCCCACCTTGCACAATCTGCCCGTCATCATGCTCACCACCACCGACGACGCCCGCGAGGTCGAGCGCTGCCATCAGCTCGGTTGCAACATTTATATCCAAAAACCGGTGGATTACGAAAAGTTCGCCGAGGCGATCCGCCGTCTCGGCATGTTTATGACGCTGTTGCTCGTGCCGGCGGTGACCGGCCGCTGACGCCGTGCTGGCCCCACGCGTTCCATGAACCTCTGCCAGGCCGCCCGCCGCCGCGCCGCCGGCATTTCCTCCATCTTTTCTCCCGCCGCTCCCGGCCCATGACCGATCCGCTCCAGCATCCGCACATCCTGATCGTCGACGACGACCTCGGCCTGCTGATTTTGATGGCCGAAACCCTCCGCACCGAGGGCTACGAGGTCGCCACCGCCGGCTCCGGGGCCGCCGCGCTTGCCGCGCTGGAAAGGCGCCGGCCCGATCTCATGCTGCTCGACCTCAAGCTCAAGGACGTCGGCGGCCCGGCCTTGCTCAAACAAATCCGGCCCGAGGAAGCGCCTGTTCCCTTTCTCGTTGTCACCGGGCAGGGCGACGAAAAGGTCGCGGTCGAAATGATGAAGGAGGGCGCGCTCGACTACGTGATGAAGGATTCGGCGCTGCTCGATCTCCTGCCCAGCGTGGTCAAGCGCGCCATTCTCGCCATCGAGCAGAACCGCACCCTCGTCGCCATGCAGAAGGAGCGCCAGCGCCTGGAAAAGGAGCTCCTCGAGGTCAGCGAGCGCGAGCGCCACCGCATCGGCGAGGACCTCCACGACGGCCTCGGCCAGCAGCTCACCGCCATCGAGCTCCTCTGCACCACGCTGAAGGAGGACGTTGCCGCCCTCCGCCACCCGCGCCTGGTCAAGCAGGTCGAGCAGGTCAGCCAGATGCTCCGCGAAGCCATCACCCACGTCCGCGCGCTCGCCCGCGGACTCGTTCCCGTCCGCGGCGAATCCGACGCGCTCCAGGTCAGCCTGCTCGAGCTGGTCGACCGGACCAACAGCCTCGGCCGGATGAAGTGCCGCTTCGAATGCCCCTCGCCCGCGCTTATCACGGACGGCACCGTGGCCGGCCATTTTTACCGCATTGCCCAGGAGGCGATGAACAACGCCATGAAGCACAGCCAGGCGAAGGAGATCGTCGTCCGCCTCGCCCAAAGCAAGGGCGTGCTCGAGCTCCAGGTGCGCGACAACGGCCGCGGGCTGCCCAAAAATCCGAAAAACGCCGGCATGGGCCTGCAGGTCATGCGTCACCGCGCCAGCGTCATCGGCGCGGACCTGAGCATCGACTCCGAGCCGGGCCAGGGCGTCATCATCACCTGCACGCTGAGAAAAATCCGATGAAACGCCGCGCGAAAGAACCGCCTCCGGCCAAAACCGCCCCGACCGCTGCGCCGGCCCGCAAAAAAATTCTCTTCGTCGACGATCATCCCTTCATGCGCGCCGGACTGGCCCAGCTCATCGATCGCCAGCCCGATTTGATAACCGGCGGCGAGGCGGGCAACGCGGCCGACGCCATGCGGGAGGTGTGCAAGGGCGGAATCGACCTCGTCATCACCGACCTGACCATGCCGGGCCGCGGCGGACTCGAATTCATCAAGGACCTGCAGGTGACGCACCCCGGCCTGCCGGTGCTCGTCGTTTCGATGCATGACGAGGTGATCTACGCCGAGCGCGCGCTCCGCGCCGGCGCCCGCGGCTACATCATGAAGGAAGCCGGCGGTGAAAATCTCCTTCTCGCCATCCGGCGGATCTTGAGCGGAGAGGTCTATGTCAGCCCCAAGATGTCGGCGCGCATTCTCGACACCTTCTCCGGACGCA
>DASRHD010000195.1:0-5283 GCA_035650695.1 Opitutaceae bacterium | reverse complement strand
CCGCCGCACGCTGGGTGTCGCTGACCAGGGCCACTTCCCAGCCATTTCGCGCCACTTGGGCAAGCTCGGCGGCGGTGAAGTTGAGGTCGGCGGCGAGGGCGTCATACTCGTCGGTGAGGGAGTTGCCGAAGACCAGCGGGTCGTCGGTGCTGACGGTACAGCGCACACCTGCGGCAAGGAATTTTTTGATCGGATGCTCCGCCAGCGACGGGACGACGCCGAGACGGAGATTGCTTACCAGGCAAAGATCGAAGGTGGCGCCACGGTCGCGCGCGAGGCGGACAACGGTTGCGTCCTCGATCGCGCGGGTGCCATGCTGGACGCGGGCCACGCCGAGCTGCTCGATGGCCTCACGCACGCGATGGGCGCCGTCGAATTCGCCGGCGTGGCATTTCGTCACCTTGCCCGCGGCGCGCAGCCGCGCCCAGACCGGCGCGGTCCACGGCTCGGTCGGCACCTGTTCGTAGCCGTGAAGGTCGGCGCCGGAGAGTTCGTCCCAGTTTTCCAAATCGTCGATCACGCCGCGGAGCGGGCCGGCATAATCCGTCCGCAGCATTCCGGCGAAAAGCCGCACCTCGAGACCGGGCGGAACCGCGCTGCGAATGGCGGCCAGGATTTCCCGGCCGGAGACATTGATGAAGTGAGAGACCGGCAGATGAAAGCTGGTCTCGACGTAGCGGACGTTTTGCGCCACGTGCCGGGCAAAGACAGCCTTCGCCGCCTCATGGTAGCGCTCCGCGCTGGTGAACCACGGCAGGGCATGGCCGAGAAGGACCTTGTCGAATTCGGCAAAAGAGGCAAAACGGTGGCCCGGCGCATGAAAAAACGGCCGCGGCGGAAACTTTTCCGGCTGCCAGGCGGCGAGCATCTCGTAAGGCAGCGCGCCTTCAAGATGAAGGTGCGTTTCCGTCTTGGGCAGCGACCGAATGAAACGGCGAAGCGGATGATCGGCAATGGTCATATTTTAACCACGAAGACATAGAGAACATGGAGTGAAGAAGTTTTCGAACTCCAATTCGGCCCTCCGCCACGCCGTGTCTCCGTAGTTCAATAAAACCTAGTTCTTTTTTCCGAGCAGGTAATCCGGATTCAATTTTTGCAGGGGGGCGGGCACGAACAAACCGTCCTTGCGGACGAGCTTGCCATCGAACCAGACCTCGCCGCCGCCGTACTCCGGGCGCTGGATGCAGACCATGTCCCAGTGCACCTGGGATTTGTTGCCGTTGCCGCATTCCTCATATGCCTGGCCGGGCGTGAAATGGAAGCTGCCGGCGATTTTTTCGTCGAAGAGAATGTCGCGCATCGGCTCGCGGATGTGGGGATTGAAGCCGAGGGCGAACTCGCCGACGTAACGGGCGCCGGCGTCGCTATCGAGAATTTCGTTGAGGCGTTTCGTATTGTTGGCGGTGGCCTCGACGATCCTGCCCTTTTTGAAGACAAGCCGGATGTGGTCGAACGACGTTCCGAGGTAGACGGTCGGCGCATTGTACTGGACCACCCCCTCCACGCTCTCCTTCACTGGGCAGGAAAAGACCTCGCCGTCGGGAATGTTGTACTGGCCGCCGCATTCCTTGGCGCCGATACCCTTGATGGAAAACTGCAGGTCGGTGCCTGGACCCTTGAGATGGACACGGTCGGTTTTGCGCATGAGCGCGGCCAGAGCCTTCATGCCCGGCATCATCCGGGCGTAATCGAGGGTGCAGACGCGGAAATAAAAATCCTCGAATTTTTCCGTGCTCAATCCGGCCTGTTGCGCCATCGACGGCGTGGGCCAGCGGAGCACGACCCACTTGGTCTTGCTCACCCGATGGTCGAGGACCGGTTTCATCAGGCGGCTGACGAGCTGGACGCGTTCGCTCGGGACGTCGGACGATTCAAAGATATTCTCCGAACCGCGCAGCGCGATATAGGCGTCCATTTTCTTCATCCGCGCCAGCTCGACTTCGGCGTGGGGCCCGTACTGGGCCTCGTCCGCCCCGAGCATGAGCTCGCGGGTGATGCGGGCGCGATGCAGCAGCACCGAGGGATGCGCGCCGCGCCGGCGGGCGGCGCGGATCAGGGCGATGACGATGGCGTCGGGCACGTCGAAGGCGTCGATCAGGACACGCTCGCCCTTTTTCAGGCGGGCGGAAAAGCCGGTGAGGACGTCGGCCAGTTGAAAATAGCGGGGATCGGCAATCATGGGCGGAGCCAGACTAACGCGCCCGATTTGCGCCTGGGCAAGTGGGAAACGCAAAAAAACGGACGCCGGCGACCTTCAGGCCACCGTCCGCGCGCCAGTTTCGGGAAAGCAGATGCGGCCGACCGCCTCGTCGAAGTCGGCGGCGCCCCGGATGATCTCGATTTCCAGCCGCAAATAATAAAGCGCCACGGCCGGCACGTAGTTGAGCGGAATGCGCACCGCATCCTTCTCGGTCGTGACGACGAACTCCACCCCGGCGGCCGCGGCCTGGGCAAAAACGCCGTTCAGATCCTCGTTGGAAAAACGGTGATGGTCGAGAAACCGCTGCGTCTGATCGACCTGCGCGCCGAGATCGCGCAGGATTTTTTCGAAGCTTTCCGGGGTGGCGATGCCGCTGAAGGCACCGACGCGCCGCCCGGAAAGAAAATCCAACGGCTGGCGCTCGACCGCGCCGACGCGCTGAAGATATTGCGGACGGTGAGCGCACTCGATGACGTCGACGCCGGGATTGTGGCGCTGGATCAGCTCCTCCAGTTCGGCGTCGCGCTGGCCGTTCGATTTGGTCAGGAAAACGTAACTGGCGCGCTTGAGATGCTTGACCGGCTCGCGCAGGACGCCGCGCGGCAAAAGGTGGCCGTTGCCGAAAGGATTGGTCTTGTCCACGAGGAGCAGGTTGAGCCGGCCTTTGAGCGGCAGGTACTGGAAACCGTCATCGAGCACGAGGGTATCGCAGCCGAATTTCTTGATTGCAAAGGCGCCCGCCTTGACCCGGTTTTTGTCCACCAGGACGAGAACGCCGGGCAGGTTGCGCGCCAGCATGAACGGCTCGTCGCCCGCCACCTCGCTGTCGAGCAGCACGCTGCGGCCGTCGCTGACGATGCGGGGCGGCGGTTCCGCCGCATGGGTCAGCCAGTTCCACCACCGTTTCCAAAGCGAGGGCGCCTTGCTCTTGTAGCCCCGGCTGAGAATGGCGACCTTGCGGCCGCGATCGGCCAGGGCGCGGGCGAATTTTTCCACCACCGGGGTTTTGCCCGTCCCCCCGACCGTCAGGTTCCCCACCACCACGACAAGGCAGCCCAGCGGCTGATCGTGGAGGAGACGTTTTTTATAAAGCCAGAGCCGGGCTTGAACCAGACCGCTAAAAACCGCCGAAAGTGACTGCAAAAACGCCGCATAGACCGCCGCACCGGTGTCCTCCCGCCGGCCGAAAATGACATCGATCGTATAGAGCTCGAGCTGCTCAAGTTTTTTCTTCAACCAGGACAGTGGCATGCAAAATGGCTTTGGTGATTGACGGCAGACAGGGGGAAGCGCTTGGTAAAGGGTTCTTACAGCGCTACGCAGCGCGTCATGCAACTTAATCTGCTCAAGTCAAAAATCCATCGCGCCGAGGTCACCGACTCCAGCCTGAACTACGAGGGAAGCCTCGCGATCGATGCCGAGTTCATGGCCCTGGTCGACCTGCGGCCCGGCGAGCGCATTCTCGTGGGCAACATGAACAACGGCGAACGGTTCGAAACTTACGCCATTGCCGCCCCCGCCGGCTCCAAGACCATCAGCCTCAACGGCGGCACCGCCCACCTCGGCCGGCGCGGCGACCTCCTCACCATCATGTCCTTCGCCGTGGTCGATGAGCGCGAAGCCGCCGCCTGGCAGCCACGCGTGCTCGTCCTTTCCGAGGCGAACACCAAAATCGTCAAACAAAGCGCAAAGTGAAACTGAAGCGGGGTAAAAGCGTAAATTCTGGATTCCGCCACCCTTCTCTCTTGCTTGCTTCATCTTGATTCCAGAACCATGAAACCAAGGGAAATCATACCATTCTTTTGGTTTCTCGCTTCCCGGCTGACTTCTTCCTTCTTCCATGAGCTATAAACTCTTCATTCCCGGTCCCATCGCCGTCTCGGAAAAAACCCTGCGCGCCATGGCCCAACCCATGATCGGCCATCGCAGCACCGACTTTGTTGCGCTCTATCAGTCGCTTCAGCCCGATCTGCAGGCGCTCTTCTACACCAAGGATCCGGTCTACCTCTCGACCAGCAGCGCCTGGGGTTCGATGGAAGGCGCCGTCCGCAACGTGACGAAAAAAAAGGTGCTCAACTGCATGAACGGCGCCTTTTCCGACAAATGGAATGACGTCGCCAACCGCTGCGCCAAGCCGGCCGGCGCGCTCAAGTTCGAATGGGGCCAGCCGGTCGATCCCGAAGCGGTGCGCAAGGAGCTCGCCACCGGCGCCTACGATGCCATCACTTTCATCCATAATGAGACCTCCTGCGGCTGCATGAGCGACCTTCCTGCGCTCATGGCCGTCATCCGCCAGTTTCCCGAGGTCATTTCCATCGTCGATACGGTCAGCTCCTTCAGCGCCCTGCCGATCAAAAAAGACGAGCTCGGCATCGACGTGTTCATCACCGGCTCGCAGAAAGCGCTGGCCCTGCCGCCCGGCCTCTCCCTCCTCTCCGTCTCGAAGCGTGCGCTCGACCGCGCCGCACAGGTTGAGGGCCGCGGTTATTATTTTGATTTCCATGAGTTTCAGAAAAATCACGAAAACGGCATGACCCCGAGCACCCCGGTCATTCCCCTGATCTACGCGCTCAAATCGAAGATCGAGGACATCAAGGCGGAGGGTGTGGAAAAGCGTTATGCCCGCCACGCCCGCCTGAACAAGATGGTGCGCGATTTCATCTTCGCCAAGGGCTTCAAGCTCTTCCCCGAGGAGGGCCACGGGTCGGTCACGCTCAACTGCTTCGCCAACACCCAGAATATCGACCTGCCGGCGCTGAACAAGATTCTCAAGTCGAAGCACAAGCTCGTGATCGACGGCGGCTACGGCAAGCTCAAGGGCAAGACCTTCCGCATTTCGAACATGGGCGACGAGACCGACGCGACCATCGCCGAGCTGCTCAAGGCGATGGACAGCGCCCTGGGCGAGACGCCCAGGCTGGCGGCGTAAGGACCTCGTTCCCGCTTCCGCCGGCGCCTCAATGCATGGGCCGGCGATCAACCGGCCGCAAAGGCCGCAAGCGACAGAGCCAGCCGCGGGAATCGCTCCCGCAACCGCCGATCTTCCGTCAACAGGGGCAGGCCGAGCTCGGTCGCCGTGG
>DASRHD010000194.1:0-5385 GCA_035650695.1 Opitutaceae bacterium | reverse complement strand
ATTTGCGCCGACTTGTTCGGGCTGGCAGTATGCGGCGGCCTCTTCAGCGTGCCGCTCTATGCGATTTTGGCGGCCTGGTCGGAGCCCTCGCATCGGGCGCGCAATGTCGCCGCGAACAATGTCCTGAATGCGGTTTTCATTGTGGCGGCAACGGTCGTGACCAGCCTGTTGTTCAAAATCGGCCTTGACCGTCTGCATGTTCTTGGCGTCATCGGCGCGCTCAACGTCGCCGTTTCGGTCTATATCGTCACCCTTGTGCCCGAGTCGCGCCTGCACCGGCTTTTCGCCGGAGCCTCGCCTCGGGCGTAAAAATTTAGTCTCGGAACAGCCGGCACGGTTTTTTGGACGAAGATGGATTGCCGTACTGCCTTTCCCTGTCATGGTTGAGATGTGCAGGCCTTACCCCAAATTCCTCCAGCTAACATGACCCATCCCGCAGCGGCCCCCGGCAAACGCACCCTTTGGCAGCGCCGCATCCTCGACCCTGTCGTGTTGCAGCTTACCCAGGGAATCACTCCGGAAAAAATTGCCCTGACCGTCGCCGTCGGGGGTGCCTGCGCGCTGTTTCCCATTTTTGGTCTGACCACCCTACTTTGCTTTCTCGTCGCGCTGGTGCTGCGGCTCAACCAGCCCATCATCCAGCTGCTCAACCAGGCGCTCTGGCCGGTGCACCTGCCGGCGATTCTCTGGCTCGTCCGGCTGGGCGAAGTGATTTTCGGCGTGCCCCACCAGCGCTTCCGGCCGCGGGAGATGTACCGCCTCTTCTGGGAGGATGCCGGCCTGTTTTTCGAACGCTTCGGCACGACCGCGCTGCATGCGATTGTCGCCTGGGCCCTGCTCGCGCCATTTTTCATCGCGATTTGCTATTATCTGTTTCTTCCGCTGATGCGGGCGGTTGACCGGATTCATCGCGAGCAGAAGGCGAAGCAATCCCCCTCGGCGCACCGCTAAACGCTCCAAACTCGAACGGCCATGTCCCGCGCCCGTCCGCCGGTGAGCGGAAAAAAAATCGGTCGTTTTTCCAAGGAAAATGCCGGCACCGCTTTTCGCCGCGGGCTGCCTCCGCGGGGCTGGCTCGTCCTCGCGCTGTTGGCCGCCCCGGCGATCCGCGCCGGCGACACCGCGGATGCGCTGGTCCAGCAGGCCCTGGCGGCAGAGGCGCATTTTGATTCCAAGACCGCGCTCGCCTGCCTGCTCAAGGCGGATGCCGCGCGGCCCAATGATGCGTTCATCCTGCAAAAAATTTCCCAACAATATTCCGATTCGGTCGAGGATTTGTCCGACCCGGCGGCACAACGGCAACTGGCGGAAAAAGCGCTGGCCTATGCCCGGCGGGCCGTCGCGCTCCAGCCAAAAAACGCGGTCAATGTTCTTTCCGTCGCCATTTGCTACGGCAAACTCAGCCTGTGCAGCGATACCCGCACCGAGATTGAGGATTCGCGGCGGGTCCAGGAGTATGCCGAGCGCGCCATCGCGCTCGATCCCAAGTATGACTGGGCCTACCACGTCCTCGGGCGTTGGAATTACGAGCTGGCCAGCCTGGGCGCGACCAAGCGGTTTTTGGCCAAATTGATCTATGGCGGGCTTCCGCCCGCCTCGGCGGACGAGGCCGTGCGCCTGCTGCGCCGTGCGGTCGAGCTCGCGCCGGAAACCGTGTCGCATCACGTTGACCTCGGTTTCGCCTATCTGGCGGACAAGCAACCGGCGCTGGCCCGGGCCGAATTTGAAAAGGCGACGAAGATGCCGCCGGCGGAAAAGTACGACGTGGAGGAAAAAAAACGGGCGGCGGCGGCGCTGGCGAAGCTGAAATAAAATGCTCAGCGCGCCATGACGCCGAACTTGCGCAGGTATTTCAAGGCCACGGCAAAAGCGTGCGGCAGCGGCGCCTGCAGGGTGACACGCTCGCGGCTGAGGGGATGCAGCAGGGTCAGTTCGCTGGCGTGCAGGCCGAGGCGAGCGAGCAGCGGCCGCTCTGTTTCCCGGCCTTTGTATCCCCGTTTGAACGACGAGAGCAGGAGGGGCGCCTCGTCGCCGTAAAAGGCGTCGCCCAAAACCGGCGTGCCGGTGGCGGCGAGGTGCACCCGGATCTGATGGGTGCGGCCGGTCAGCGGCCGGCACTCCAGCCAGGCGCAGCCGCGAAAACGCTCCAGCACCCGGAAGGAGGTGACCGCCGCCTGGCCGCCTTTTTTCACCATCCGCATTCGGCCGGGCTGCCGCTCGTCGGGCCCGAGCGCGAGCTCGACAGTGAATTCGTCCAGCGCCGGCTGGCCGGCAACAAAGGCGTGATAAATTTTTCCCACCGTCCGGGCCTGAAACTGGCCGGTGAGAAAATCGAGCGCCGGCTTGGTCTGGGCGCAAAGCAGCAGCCCGCTGGTGGCGGCGTCGAGCCGATGGACGTTGGCCACGCCCGGTCCAAAACGCGCGTGGACCAAGGCCATGAGGTTTTCCCGCGATTTGTCCCAGCGGTCGGGAGCGACGAGCAGGCCGGCGGGCTTGTCGAAGGCCAGCAGTGCGTCGTCTTGGTGGAGGATGGGGGGAAGCGGCACGGGCATTTTCTCGGCCCGGGCAGGCCAGCCGGCCAAGCCAAAACGCAACATAATCGTCTCGTTGTGGTCACATTTGCGTGACAGAACGGGTTTGCCTTTGCCAAAATCCCGGCAAATTACCCAGCCTAAATACCACCACCCTGCCATGGCATCGCTGAGTGATTTATTTCCCGCCCTGTCGCTTTTTACGCAGTTGGGACGGCTCGCGCCGACCCAGCCCCTGCGCACGTTCATCCGCACGACAAGCTACAAGCTGCGCCCGCCCCAACAACGGCTGTTTGTCCCCCGGATGCGGCGCGCGCAGGAGGCCGTGCTGCAAAGCGGATTGGCCGGCGAACATCAGCGGGCCACCGTCCTCTGGGAACGGAGCCGCGGCCGCGTTCCCACCATTGTCCTGGGCGGCTTCGTGCCGGACGCGACGGAACAGATGTTTCTGCTGCGGGGATTTCTGCTCAAGATGGGCAGCCTCTACTATTTCAACTACCCGCGCCATGGTTTCTCCAATGAAATGCTCTTTGCCCAGCTCGACGATCTGGTGGAGGAACTGGCGGAGCATGGCCAGAAACCGGTGATTTTCTCCGTCAGCTTTGGCGGCGGGCTCCTTTTGGAATGGTTGAAGCGGGCCCGCGGCGCCGGCCGGAACATCGATCTCAAGGGGTCCATCATCGTCAGCCCCGTCGCGTGCGTGGAGGACATTTTCACCCCCGGTGAAGCCAAGCCCTCCACCTTGCCGGGCCGCGCCCTCAAACCCTACCTCGACGGTGAAGCCAGCCCCCACGGCGTGGAAAAATCACGCACCATTTTCAGCAAGATGTTCGAGTCCGGCGCGCAGAACAAGGAGGCGCTTCGCGCGATCATGACCCGCGGCGAGCTGCATCGCCTGCGCGAGGCGGTGATGGGGACCATTCGCAGCGTCAACTCCACCGGTGCTTGCCAGCGCGTGCAGGCGCTGAAGGAGATGCAGGCTCCCGGCGCCTATTTCTCGCCGGCGATGCTGCCCCTGAGCACGGCACCGGCACTGATCCTTTACGCCGAAAAAGAAAGTTCCGTCCTGACCGACAGTTCCCCCACCCGTTTCGCGCTCCAGAATGCGCACCGCGCGTACTTCCCGCACAGCACCTGCCATCTCGTCGTCAATCATCGGGGCAGTCCGGTGCAGCACGCCTCGTTGATTTTCCATTGTTTTAACTTTTTGCCATCCATCTCGGCGTTTTATAAGCAGCTTAAGCCGCGGAAAGTCTGGCCGCTCGCCTGATTTCGCTTGCGACACGGGGCCAGGCAAACCCTGCTTGATGGGCTGCCTCGGCTATGCCGGTTCCGCCCAAATTCCTCGTCAATCTCGGCGCGGGCATCCTGACCGCCCGGATGAAGCCGCGCTTGCGGGCGAAGCGAAGCGGCGCGGTGGCGGCGCAGGAAAAAATCTTCCGGCAGCTGGCGGACAACTTTGCCCGGACCCAGCTCTGGCGCGGCCACCATGGGCTGGAGTCCGGCATCAATTACCAAACGTTTCATGAGCGCGTCCCGCTGCAATCCTACGAGGAGTTGGATCCGTACATTGAACGCATGAAGCGCGGCGAGGCCGACGTCCTCTGGCCGGGCCAATGCTCCTATTATGCGGTTTCCTCCGGCACCACCGCCGGCCGGACCAAGTATCTGCCCGTGACCGAGCCGATGCTGACCCATTTCCGCCGGGCCGGGCTCGATTCGCTGTTTTACTACACGGCACGCACCGGCTCGGCCCGGGTGTTCCATGGCCGCCATCTCTTTCTCGGCGGCTCCACCGCGCTGGCACCGATCCCCGAAGCCGAACCGTTCGTCGCCTATGCCGGCGATCTCAGCGGCATCACTGCGATGCGGTTGCCGGCCTGGGCGGAAAAACACCTTTATGAGCCCGGCTTGGAAATCGCCCAGATGACCGACTGGCCGGCCAAGCTCGCCGCCATCGCCGAACGCACCCGCTCGCGCGACATCACGCTGCTGGCCGGCATTCCCAGCTGGATACTCATCCTGGCGGAGACGCTCCGCGTCCAGGCCGGCGGGGTGGAAAACCTCCAGGCGCTCTGGCCCAACTTCGAATGCCTCATTCACGGCGGCGTCCCGCTCGGTCCGTTTGAGGACGAACTCCGCGCCGCCCTCGGCCCGACGGTGAATTTTCACGAGGTTTATCCCGCCTCGGAAGGCTTCATCGCCGCCCAGGATGCCGAGCCCGAGGCCGGGCTGCGGCTGATGGCGGACACCGGCCTATTTTTTGAATTCGTCCCGATGAGCCAGTTCGACGAAAACCGGCTGACCATTCTCGGCCTGCATGCGGTGCCGCTGGCCGGCGTCCAGCCCAACGTCGACTATGCCCTGCTGCTCACCACCCCGGCCGGCCTGTGCCGGTACGTCATCGGCGACGTGGTGCGTTTCCTTTCGACCGAACCGCCGCGCTTGATTTACGTAGGCCGCACCCGCCTTCAACTCAGCGCCTTCGGCGAGCACGTGATCGAGAAGGAGCTGACCGATTCGCTCCTCGCCGTCTGCAAGCGCCATGGCTGGACCATCATCAATTTTCATGTCGCTCCGCTTTTCGTCAACGCCGCCGCCGGACGGAAGCGCGGCCAGCATGAATGGTGGGTCGAACTCAAGGTGCCCACGATCGAGACCCCGACCGGTCCGGTGATGGCTCCGGAACTCGACGCCGAACTGCAGCGGTTGAACGATGACTACGAGGCGAAGCGCAAGGGCGGCGGCCTCGAGCCGCCGGTGGTGCGCCTGGTCATGCCGGGGGTCTTCGAGCAATGGCTGCGTTCCGCCGGAAAATGGGGCGGCCAGAACAAAATGCCCCGTTGCCGCAGCG
>DASRHD010000193.1:0-14911 GCA_035650695.1 Opitutaceae bacterium | reverse complement strand
CGGGAAGAGCATGCACCCGGCAGTAGAGCAGGCCCTGGCCGAGGTCGAGGGGGGCGGCCGCGCGCGCGGGCAGGAGGGGAAAAATAAAAAGGAAGACGAAAAAAAGACGCGGGCGAATCATAAACGGTTGAGCTGCCGCGCGCCGATGTCGCGACGAAAGTATTTTGAAGCAAATTGGATCCGATCGCAAACGGCATAGGCCCGCTCCGCTGCTTCGCGCAGCGTCGGGGCGAGGGCGGTGACGCCGAGGACCCGTCCGCCGGCGGTCACGACGGGGCCGTCGCCGTCGCGGGCGGTGCCGGCGTGCAGAATCGAGACGCCGTCGGGCAGGGCGGCCGGCAGGGTGATGGCGTCGCCCTTGGCGAAGCTTTCCGGATAGCCGCGGGCGGCGAGCACGACGCAGAGGGCGTGGTCGGCTTTCACTTCAAGTTTAAGACGGCCGAGCTTGCCGCCGGCCGCGGCCCAGAGCAGCTCGAGCACGTCGGTGGCGAGGCGGGGCAGGACCGCCTGAGTTTCGGGATCGCCGAAGCGGGTGTTGTACTCGAGGACCTGCGGGCCCTGCTCGGTGAGCATGAGGCCGATGAAAAGCGTACCGCGAAACTTGATGCCTTCGGTGGCGATGGCTTTGACCGAAGGCCGGACGATTTCCCGCTCGATCCGGGCGAGCAGGCCGGGGGTGACGACCTCGGCCGGGGAGTAGGCGCCCATCCCGCCGGTGTTGGGCCCGGTGTCGCCCTCGCCGATGCGCTTGTGATCCTGGGCGGGGGGAAGAATGAGGTAGTCCTGGCCGGAAACGACGACGAGCAACGAGGTCTCCTCGCCAAAGAGGCAATCCTCGATCAGGATCTGCCGGCCGCTGGCGCCGAATTTTTCCCCTTCGAGCATGTTGCGCACGGCGGTTTCGGCCTCGGCGGCGGTCCGGGCCACGATCACGCCCTTGCCGCCGGCCAGGCCGTCGGCCTTGATCACGATCGGAACCTTGCGCGTGCGCAGATAAGCGAGGGCGGGCGCGACTTCGCTGAAGAAGCCGGCGGGCGCGGTGGGGATCTTGTATTTCAGCAGCAGCTGCTTGGTGAAGATCTTCGAGGCCTCGAGGCGGGCGCCGTCTTTTTTCGGTCCGTAGGCGGGAATGCCGGCGGCGACCAGCTCGTCAACCAGGCCGAGCGCCAGCGGAATTTCCGGGCCGACGACGACGAACTCGATTTTTTCGCGGCGGGCGAGGCCGACCAGGCCGGCGATGTTGTCGGCGGCGATGGGAAAGCAGGTGGCGTCGAGCGCGATGCCGGCGTTGCCGGGCGCGGCGAAGACCCGCGGCCGCGCCGGCGAGGCCAGCAGCGCCTTGACCAGGGCGTGCTCGCGGCCGCCGGAGCCGACAACAAGAACGGACGAGGGCAGCGCCGGGGCGGTCATAGGACCTTCAGCGTCTTCCGGTAGAAGGCGACGACCTCGTCCGGGTCGTCGGTGAAGAGAATATAGTCAGCCATCCAGGCGGGGGCGCGTTGGGTGCGGATCATTTCACGGATTTGTTTGCGGAGGTCGCTGAAATATTTCGCGTCGTAGAAGACGTAGGGGATGCGCGGCCGGATGCCGAGCTTGAGATTGCAGAGTTCGATGCCGATTTCCTCGAGGGTGCCGACGCCGCCGACGTTGAAAATGCAAAAGTCGGCGACCTCGAACCATTTTTGGCGGAAGTGACGGGAGTTTTCCTGAAAGGTGTTGAAAAAATCCACGCCCAGCTCGGGCGGCTGGGCCTCGAGTTCGAGAAAGCAGCCGCCGGTGAGCGCGCCCTGGCGGCGGGCCGTGTCGATGGCGAGGTGCATGACGCCGCCGCCCCCGCCGGTCAGGACGCCGACATTGGAGCCGATGAAGCCGGTCAGCCGGTCGATCAGGGCGGCAATGCGGCGGGTCTGGACGTCGTTCAGGCCGACGGCCGAGCCGTAGAAGGCGAGAATGGTGGACTCGGCGAATTGCTTGCCCATTTCCTCGCGGATGAAAAAGCCGTGCTCTTTCTTGAAAGTATAGAGAAAGAGATCGTCCAAGGCGGGATTGAGCCAGTAGACGTCGAGGTTGATGGCAAAATAGTTTTCCAGCCGGATCTGGGCGTAATCGGAGAGGAAAAAGCCGTGGGTGCGCGAGGGCTGGCGGAAGATGATGCGCCGGAGGTTGGCCTGCTGAAGGCGCGTGAGCAGCTCGATGTGCTCGAGCAGATTGGGAAAATAATCGATCACCAGGGTGTCGGCGTTGTCGGGCGCGGCCTCGAGGGCTTGGATGAGGGTGCGGTGGCCGCAGTGGGGGGTGGTGGCGGCGAGGGCGGCCTTGAAGTCCCGGCCGGCCTTGAAGAAGAGCGAGCGGTTTTCCATCACCGCGCTTTGGCCCTTGACGATGACCTTGGTGCGGGGATGCGGCTGGACTCGGTTGGGCGGCGGCGGGTTCTTGTCCATGCCGCGGTAGAGCTGGGCGGCGGCGGCGTGGAGGCGCAGGCGCTTCTTGCGCAGGGCGTTGAACTCGGCGTCGTTGGCCAGCTCCGGGGCGCGGAAAATCTCCACCGCGACGACCGGATTCACCACCGGCTGTTCGCTGGTGTTGTAAATTTCCAGCATGACGTTGGTGCCGAAGGTCTTGACCGGATCGAGCAGGACGGCGCCGGAATGAATGCCGAAATTGCCCTCCCCGCGGTTGAGCACCACGTAGTGATTTTTCAAATACATGGAACAGCTCGTGAGCAGGCCGGAGCGGGGGGCAATCGAAATCATCCCGGTATCGTGGCGGATCTGGACCTTGTCGAGGTAGGCGCGGCCGGCCTCGCCGCTGACCAGGCGCTCGAAATCCTGCCGCTGCAGCTTGGGACTGAGCGTATAATGCACCTGGTGGGGGGTGAGGAAGACGCGGCCGAGGCGGTCGATCGAAATGGTGTTGGGCAGCTTGAGGCGGTTTTCCTTCACCGCCTTCCAGATCTCGGCGGTGGAAAGCTTGGCCGAATCGGGAGCGTGGAAGAGCCGGCCGACCGGCACCCCCGGGCGGAGAAGCTTTTTAAAGAACGCCGCGCTGGGAAAATTCTGGTCGAACATGAAGGCGTCGGCCTCGAGCACGAGGCGGTTGCCGTCGATCGCGGGTTTTCCCCGGGGCATCATTTCGATGCCGATGCGCGCCAGGGTGCTGCGCTCGCTGAAATGCAGCTCGTCGAGGCGGTCGCGCAGCAGTTCGAGTTCGCCGTTGCGCGGCCAAAAGGCGAGGGTGAGGGCGAGGATCTGCGCATCCCTGGCCTTGACCTGGAGAATCTGGCCGTCGGCGCTGGTCCAGAACTGATCGGGATTCATGGAAGGTGAAAGCGTGAGGGGGGAAAAGGCGGCTGGCAAGGGCACGAAACGGCTGTTTTCAAAAGCGGAAGCTGCCCGGAAACAAGGTGTTTTGAAAATATTCTAATTGATTTGCTTTCTCCGGCCTGCGATGGCAGGGTCGGAAATTTACGGCAAAAAACTCCAACCGCCGTTCCCTCGCAGTCGCCACTCGCATGAAACTCATCTCCCATCTCCCCATCGTCCTGTTCGGGCTCGGCCTTGCCACCGCGCTGCCGGCGCAGGAAGTGAAAGTCAACATTCCTGGCCAGAACGGCCAGCCGGCCGCCGCCCCGGCGGCTGCTGCCGCCCCCGCCGCGGCGCCGCAGTACACCGACGAGCAGCTCATCGAGACGATGGGCTGGTTTCTCGGCAAGCGTTCCGGCCTGCCCGACCTCGCCCTGAACAAGGATCAGACCGAGGCCTTCATCCGCGGCATTCGCCTCGCGGCCGACGGCAAGGATTCGCCCTACGACCTGCAAAAAATCGGCCCGTCGATCGACGAATTCGTCCAGAAAAAGCAGCAGGCCTACCTCGCCAAAGTCAAGGCGCAGAGCCAGTCCGAAAGCACGGCGCTTTTCGCCAAGCTCAAGGACAACAAGAAAATCGTCAAGCTGCCCGACGGCCTTTGCTATGAAATCGTCACGCCCGGCAGCGGAGACTATCCGAAGCCCAATCAGACGGTGAAGGTCAACTACACCGGCCTGCTCGCCAATGGCACCACCTTCGACAGCTCGGCCTCCCACGGCGGCCCGGTCGAACTGGCGCTGGACCAGGTCATTCCCGGCTGGGCGGAAGGCATCCAGAAGATCAACAAGGGTGGCAAGATCCGCCTCTATGTTCCGGCCGATCTCGCCTATGGCGATGAGGCGCGCGGCAACATTCCGCCCTCCTCCGCGCTGATTTTCGAGGTCGAACTCCTCGATATCAAGAACAGCCCCCCGCCCTCGGAATCATCCACCCCGCCGCCCGCCGGCGAGAACAAATAATCTGCCCCAGTGGACGGCTTTCGCCCCGCGCTTCCGCGCGGGGCTTTTTGTTTTCGCCGCGCCGCGTCACCCAATCGTAACCCGCGCCGCCGGCATTTTCGTTGCCGCCCGCCCGCCGGCGGACAATAATGGGTCTGCCGCGCGTGAAACTCGCTCTTGTGACCGAGACTTATCCTCCCGAGGTCAACGGCGTCGCCATGACCTTGCACCGGCTTGTCAGCGGGCTGGCGGCCCGCGGCCACGAGATCGAGGTGGTGCGGCCTCGGCAGGACGGCGAGGCGAGGATTCCCGGCCGCGAACGCCAGGTTGGCCGGGTGACCGAATGGCTGGTCCCGGGCCTGCCCATTCCGTTTTACCAAACCCTGAAGATGGGCCTGCCGGTCTGGGGGGCGCTGCGCCGCCGCTGGAGGGCGCAGCCGCCGGGCGTGGTCCATGTCGCCACTGAAGGCCCGCTCGGGCTGGCTGCGCTCCGGGCCGCGCGCCGGCTCGGCCTGCCCGTCACCTCCAGTTTTCACACCAACTTTCACCACTACGGCCGGCATTACGGATTGAACCGCCTGCGTGACGCGATCACCGCCTACCTTCGCTGGTTTCACAACGCCACCGCGCTCACCATGGTGCCGACGGACGAGATCCGCGCCCAGCTTGCGGCCCATGGCTTCGCCCGCCTGGCGGTGATGGCCCGCGGCGTTGACGCCAGCCTGTTCTCGCCGGCCAGGCGCCGCACGGAATTGCGGGCAAGCTGGGGGGCGGGGCCGGACGATCCGGTTTTCATCCATGTCGGCCGGCTGGCGGCGGAAAAGAACCTTGGCCTGGCGGTGGAGACGTTCCTGCTCATGCAGCGGATCGAGCCGCGCGCCCGCTGCATTTTGGTCGGCGACGGGCCGGCGCGGGCCGCCTTGCAGAAAATGTATCCACAGTTCCACTTCGCGGGCATGCGCCGGGGAGAGGAACTGGCGGCGCATTACGCCTCGGCCGACGTCTTCATTTTTCCCAGCACGACGGAAACGTTCGGCAACGTCGTGACGGAGGCCATGGCCAGCGGTCTGGCCGTGCTCGCCTTCGACTATGCGGCGGCCCGCCAGCACATCGTGACGGGGAAGAACGGCCTGACCGTGCCGCTGGGCGAGGCGCGGGCCTTCACTGCCGCGGCTGCGGACCTGTTGGCCCGCCGCCCGGCCTGGCCGGGCCTGCGCACCGCCGCGCGCGAAACCGCGCTCGGCATCACCTGGGAACGGGTCGTCGGTCAGTTCGAGGACGAACTCCTCCGCGCCCATGCCAAAAAATCCGCCGTCGCTTCCGCCGTGGCCCTGACCGCTTCTCCTGGTTGAGGCGGCCGGCCTTCGATTTACCGGCCGCGCGGCGGAAGCTTTGGAATGTAATCCATTATAAGTTTCTTCCTCCTAACCGCTATTTGTAACGTATTATATTACAAGTGGACGGGGGCCGGGACGGTGCAGAAGGCTAGCCACGGGCTTGGGCGGGATAGCGCCGCAGGTCGAGCGTGTGCCGGCCTTCCGGCGGAAAATCGATCCGAGGAACGAAGCGCGGCTGGCCGACGGTATGGGGCCACGGCTCCCAGCGTTCCGCATGGCGGGTCCGTGCCTCGGCCGCATCGGCCGGTCGGGTGGCATAAGGCCGGTTGCGGGGATTCCACACGTGCCAGCGGGCGGCGGCGACCACGGTGAGGGTGGCCCGGTCCACCCACTCGAGCAGGAGGGGGGCGTGGACCGGAACGTGCGGATGAAGCGCGGGCGAGAGATAGAAGGCGCGAAAACGGATGCCGCCGGCCGCGCCGTTCGCGCCGACGAGCTGGAGATCGCAGGGATAGCCGTTGACGAGGAGAAGGCCGTGCTCGAGGGCGCGCGCGTGGTCCACGCTTGCCTCGATCCGGTCCATGCTGGCGTCGACGCTGCGGGCGACGGTGCCCATGTTGGGCGCCTCGCCGAGCAGGGGCCAGGCCTCGAGCGCCTGGCGAAAGCTGACGGTGAATTTCTCCGCTGGAATTTTTCTCCCGCCCTCCTCGCGCGGGCTGGTCTCGAGGGCAAATTCGCCGAGCTTGGGAAAACGCCATTCCCAGTGCGGCCGAAGCCACTCCGCGGGGAAGGGCAGCCCGTGCGCCGCCAGGTCTCCGCAGATTTTTTCCAGGTCGTCCCAGAGAAAGGTCGGCAGGAAAAACCGGTCGTGCAGCCGGCCGCCCCAGCGCATAAATGCCTCGCGGAACGGCGCCGCGCCGAGGCGGGCGATGACGGCGCGGACAAAAAGCGCGGTGAGCGACTGCGCCGCGCTGGACGGACAAGTCTCAAACGCCCGCAGCTCGACCAGGCCGAGGCGGCCGTTCGGCGCGTACGGGTTCCAAAGCTTGTCCACGCTGATCTCGGCGCGATGAGTGTTGCCGGAGCGATCCATCAGCAGGTCGCGGAAAAGCAGATCGAAGAGCGCGAGGTTTTGCGGCGTGCCGGCCTGCTCGGCGCCGGCGCAGGCGATTTCCAGTTCATAGAGCGCCTCGAAGGTGGATTCGTCGATGCGCGGCGCCTGCGAACTCGGCCCCATGAACTGGCCGGTGAAGGCATAGCTGAGCGCCGGATGATGCTGCCAGTAACGGATCAGGCTCGGAAGCAGCGGGGGAAAAGTGAAGAAGGGCGAGAGCGAGCCGGCCGGTCCGCCGAAAACGAGGTGGGCGCCACCGCCTGTGCCGGTTTCGCGGCCGTTGAACTGGAGCTTGCGGGCGCACAGGCCGGCCTTTTCCGCCGCGGCGAAAACCTGGACGAGCTGCCGGTCGTACTCGGCCCAGGTGGCGCAGGGCATGAGGTTGACCTCGATCACGCCGGGATCGCTGACAATGGCCACGCTGGGCAGCGCCGGATCCGGCGGCGGCGCGTAACCGGCGAGCACGCAGCCGCGGAGGTCGAGTTCGGCCAACGTCTGCTCGACCGAGGCGAGGAGGGCGAGGTAGGCGTCGGTGAGGAGCGGCGGAAGAAAGACCGTCAGCGTTCCCTCCCGCACCTCGGCGGTCAGGGCGCGCCGCAGGTTCTTCTCGGCCAGCGCGGCGAGCGGCAGCCGCAGACCGAGCGGACTTTCGCCGGGGAGGAGCGCCACGAGGTTTCGTTTAAATTTCCAGTGGTCGCTGCACCAACTCGTGCCGTCATGGTCGAGCGGGAGCACAAAACCAGCACATCGGTCCGTGGCTTCCGGTTCATGCGCCGCCAGCACGGCATCGGCCGGCAGGGCCAGCTTCGCCGCCAGCCGGCGGATGAAATTCTTGGCGTCGGCCGGCTGGTGCCCGCCGGGCTCTCCTCCGTCCCGCAGCCGCGAGGGCTCGTGCCAGATGGGATGGCCGTCGGCGCGGCGCTGAACGAGCAGCGCCCAGCGCGGGAGCGGTTCGTCCGGATAATGTTTGCCGCTGGTTTCGAGGATGACCGCGCCGGGATGGGCGCCGGCGATCAAGGCATGGGCGAAGCGGCGCGCATAACCGAGCTTGGTCGGCCCGAGCGCGGCGGTCTGCCATTCCGCCCCGTCGGGCGCAAGCGGAACGAAGGTGGGCTCGCCGCCCATTGACAGCTGCACCCCGGCCCGGCCGAGCGCGGTCTCGACCGTCTCGCCAAACGCGCGAACCTGCTTCCAGGTCTTGGCCGAGTAGGGCGCGGTGGTGGCGGCGGGCATGCGGGCCTTAAAGCAGTTTTTCGACCAAGACGCTGGTGGTGAGTTTGGCCGGGATGGAGACCGCGCTGTAGTAGCTGCCCTGAATCGGGTTGACGCTTTCCGCCACCGCGGCGTGCGCGACCGGGACGAAGGAATCGTCGCACCACATGCCATGGGTGGGATCGAGGCCCTTCCAGCCCGCGCCCGGAAGATAGACCTCCGTCCAGGCGTGCGTCGCGCCGTACGCGGGGCTGTCGAGCTGCGGATCGTGGAGGTAACCGCTGACGAAGCGGGCGGCGAGGCCGAGGGTGCGGGCGAGTTCGGCGAAGAGCACGGCGTAATCGCGGCACGAGCCCGAGCCGAGCTCGAGCGTGCGGCGCGAAGGCTGGATGCCACGCTCGTCGCGGCGGGTGTAGCGCAGGGTCGACCCGAGCAGGGAGTTGAGGGCGGAAATGAACGGAACGGTTTCCGCCGGCCGGTCGACAAAATGCTCGTCGAGCCAGTTGCGGAGCGCCGCCTGGGTTTCGTTGAAGGGCGGCGCGAGGTAGGGGGTGAGGTTGAATTTTTCCAGCGGCTCGTAGGCGAAGGGAAACTCCGCGGCGTAATCCTTGAGCAGAAAATCGAAGGGATTGGTGTCGAAGGTCTCGACCTCGAATTCACTGCGGATATTGAGGGTGGCGGACCGGTCCCAGAAATAGGCCCAGGCGAGCAGGACGTCGTGCGAGTCGCGGGTCCAGACCAGTTTTGCCTCGGGTGCGATGTTGAAGCCGAAGCTGTTGACCCGCAGCATCGGCGTCTCCCGCGGCCGCAGATAAAGCAGATGCGGCGAGAACGAGACGGCTTCGGCGTATTCGTAACGGGTGAGGTGGGAAACGTGAAGTTTCATGAAATTCGGGCTGAGACGTGGAAGCCTAGCGACAAAACGGCGGGTGGGAACAGCAAATGGCGCGCCGCTGCCGATTTTCGGGTTTGGCAAGCCAGGGAGGAAGGCGTTTCCTCGGTTCTCACGCGCATGCAGGTGCCAGACGCCAATCTTTACCTCGTCGGGTTCATGGGCACGGGCAAGACCACCGTCGGCCGGATGGTCGCGGAGCGGCTGGGCTTCAGCCTTCTCGACAGCGACCAGGAAATCGAGCGGCAGCAGGGCCGGACCATCGCCGCGATTTTCGCGGACGCCGGCGAGCCGGCTTTCCGCGCCTTGGAGCGCGAATTCATCGCCCGCGGGCATCCCGCAACGCGCACGGTGGTGGCCTGCGGCGGCGGGTTGGTGGTGCAGCCGGGCATGCTGGAGCTGCTGAAACAAAAAGGCGTCGTCATCTGCCTGCATGCTTCGCTCGCCACCGTTCTGCAGCGGATTTCGGGACATGCCCACCGTCCGCTCTTCAACGTGGAGAATCCCGAGGCGCGACTGCGGGAGCTTTATGCCCAGCGCGAACCGGTCTACCGGCGGTCGGGCACGCTCATCCTCACGGACAACCGGCCGCTGGCCGAAGTGGTGAACCATGTTTTCCGGACCTACCGGCGCGAGGCGGAGGAGTTCGCCCGCGCCTCCGCCCGGGCAGCGGGGAAATGACGATGGAGGCGCGGCAGGAGGAATTGCGGCGCCGGCTGCAGGCTTTGGGCTTCGACGAAGTGCGGTTTGCCCGCCTGGAGGGCGCGGCGCCGGGCGCGGAGGCGTTGCAGGCCTGGCTCGGCGCCGGGCTGCATGCCGACATGGCCTGGATGGAGCGCACGGCGGAGAAACGCACCCGGCCGGATCTTGTCCTGCCTGGCGCGCGCTCCGCCATTTTGCTCGGTGTCAACTATGGCCGAAAGGAAAAGCCGGCCCCGGGCCGCCCCGCGCGGCCGGTCTGGGCGAGGTATTCTTTGTATTCAGATTATCATGACACGGTGAAGCCTGGACTGGTGGCGGCAGGGCGGGTGCTGGAGGAAATCTGTGGCGTGACGGGTGCGGATTACCGCTATTATGTCGACACCGGCCCGGTGCTGGAGCGCGGCTGGGCGGAGCGGGCGGGCCTCGGTTTCATCGGCAAAAACACCGTGCTGATCTCCCGCCGGTACGGGAACTGGCTTTTTCTCGCCACGATCCTGACCCGGCTGGAACTGACCCCTGATCCGCCGGTGCGAAAGGCTCCGGGCCGGGGCAAAAGCCGGGTCGGCCTGCTGTGCGGCCGCTGCACCCGCTGTCTCGAGGCGTGCCCGACGCAGGCGCTGCCGCAGCCGGGGGTGCTCGATGCCCGTCGATGTATTTCCTACCAGACGATCGAAAATCGGGGCGTGATTCCGCGCGAGCTGCGGCCCGGCATCGGCCTGCGCGTTTACGGTTGCGATATCTGCCTGGAAGTCTGCCCTTGGAACCGTTTTGCCCGCGCGGCGCGGAGCGTTTTGCTTACGGCCCGGGCGGAGATCGAGGCGCTCTCCCTGGGCGAATTGCTCGAGCTGACACCGGTCCGCTTCGCCGAGGTTTTCCGTGGCACGGCGGCCAAGCGGGTGAAGCTGGTCGGTCTGTTGCGCAATGCCTGTGTCGCCGCCGGCAATTCCGGCGATCGCGGCCTGCTGGAACGGCTGGTCCGGCTGGCGGTGCACGCTTCCCCGATGGTGCGGGTGCACGCCGTCTGGGCGGTCTTCCGGCTGGCGGGCGCCGAGGCGGCTCCGCTGCTCTCGGCCGCGCAGGCGGCAGAGACGGATCAAGCCGTGCTGGCCGAATACGCCGCCAGCGCCGCTCAACCTGTCCCGTCAATTCCGCAGGGCTGATTCCTGACAAAACGCTCCCCGAATTGCCACGCCTGAGATTACAGACTTCGGCAATGCGGCCCGGGCATCATGGCCGTTCGCTAGGCGAAAACTTCGTTCATCTTCTCGGTGAAGACCGGCGGCGGCCGGACGGGTTCGCCCTGGAGATTGATAAAGGCGTGCACCGACTGCCCGGTCGCGAGCAGTTCGCCGCCGCGGCGGACCTCATAGTCGAGCTTGATCCGCAGCATGGGCTTTTCCCGCATCGTCGTGATGATCACAAGGGTGTCGTCGTAGAGGGCGGGGCGGAGAAATTTCGCCGTCACTTCCAGCACCGGCAGGCGATAGCCCTCGGCTTCCAGCTGGCGGTAAGGCAGGCCGTGCTCCTTCAGCAGGGTGGTCCGGCCGATCTCGAACCAGGGAAAATAATTGGCATGGTAGACGATGCCCATCATGTCGGTCTCGGCGTACCGGACGGTGACCTGCGTGCGTGATTGAAGCATGGCCCGAGGCAAGCCTAACGCCGGGCGGGGGTAAATTTTTTTATGGCGCCGGCCGGGCCAGTCCGGCGGGCCTGACCGGGCTGAAAAGCACGCCGGCGGATTCGCGCCAGCAAGTCCGGCGGGCCCATTCGCGGCCGGCATCGCCCAGGCGGCAGCGCAGGGCCGGATCGGTGATCAGCCGTTCAAACGCGGCCGTGAGCTGCGCCGGATGGTCCGGCGGGACGAGCAGGCCGGTCGTGCCGTTGATCACCGCCTCCGCCACTCCGCCGACGTTGTGACCGACGATGGGCAATCCGTGGGCCGCAGCCTCCAGATAAACCAACCCGAAACCCTCGACGCTGTGATCGAGATCGACGCTGGTGAGCGCAAAAATATCAGCGCGATCATAGATCCGGTCCAGTTCATCGTCGGGCACGTCGCCGAAAAAGCGCACGGGAAAATCGGACTGCGCGGCGGCATCGCGCAGCGCCTGTTCGTAGGGCGGGCGGCTGGAATTGCCCACCACCCAGTACTCGATCCGGTTGCGGAACCGTTCATCGAGCGATTGCAGGGCGCGAAAGGTGAGGAGCTGGCCCTTGCGGGGATGGAGCCGGCCGACGGTCAGAATGACGATTTTTTCCTTTCGGGCCGGGGCGGGCGAGGAGACGATGGCGAAGTCGGAACGGAGCGCGCCAGGAGTGAGGAAAATTTTTCCGGCGGCCTCGGGAAAGCGGGCGCAAAGCAGACGGTGGGTGCAATGGGTCAGGGTGCTGACCCGCGAGGCATGGCGGATGAGCCGGCGGGTGAGGACACGGGTGACAGGATGACGGTGGAACTTGAGAATTTCGGAACCATGAAAAGTGAGGACGAGACGCTGGGGACGGAAGGTCTTGAAAAATTGCAGAAACATCATCGCCAGCATTGGCCCTGGTTCGGGCAGATAAACCGTGGCATAGCGCAGGCGCCGGCGCGCCGCCACCAGTTGCCATCCCAGGCGGGCCTGGCAGGCCAGATCATGCGAGCCCTTTAGCGGCAGACGGCGCAGCCGGAAGGGCCAATCCTTTTCCGCGTCGGGCGGCGCAGATTGCGCCCAGACCTCGACATCAAAACCGAGGCCGGCCGAGGCTTTCGCGATTTCTTCAGTGAACGTCGCGATTCCACCCCGTTTGGGGTAAAATTCGTGGGTGATGAGAAAAACAGAATGTGGCGCCGAGGAGGCGTTCATGATGGTCCGAGAGTGGCCGGGTTATGGGCAGGTTTCTGCCTGTAAAAAAGGAACCTTTGTACCGGACTTATGACGATAGTGGCGCAACTTGGTAACAAAGTTCCTTCGTCCGCGTCTCCATATGTTCCATATTATTACTGTTCCTTGGGAAGAATTAGATTTACAAGACAAAAGACGATAATTTACAAGGAGCTGACAATGGCAGATGTAGCTCACCACGCGCCGGGACTCAACGGCAGCAAGCAGCCGTTTCCGGGCGGCAAACCCTTTACTCCTGAAGACGAGGCCGCACTCACCGATGCCTTGAAGCGTTGCTCTCCCGCCACGGTCGAAGCGGCGATAAAATTTCGCAAGACCGGCGATCCGGCTTACGTCCCGCCCGTGGTCATCGGGATCATTGAGCGTTTTGCCGAACCGGATCAGCGGGCCAAGCTGCGCGAAGCCGATGACGATCTTCGCATCATCGACGATCTGGGCATCGATTCTCTGACCATGATGGAAATCGTCATGCTGGTCGAGGACACGCTGCAAATGTCGATCAATAATGACGAGCTGCGTCATCTTCGCACCCTCGGCGACATCAAGGTTTTCATTGACTGCAAGGTTCGCGGCGTGCCGCCGCCCAAACCCTCCCGCTTTCTGCCGATCGAGCATATCGGCGTGGTCATGCCAATCCAGCCGCCCTTTCTTTTCCTTAACGAGGCCACGGTGGGGGGAAGCGGCGCGACCGCCAAATACAAGATCACCGGCGAGGAATTTTTCCTCAAGGGACATTTTAAGGACAATCCGGTCATGCCGGCCTCGATCATGCTCGAGGCGCTCGGCCAGCTGGCGGTATTGTATCTCCTCGAGGGCGGTCACGGCGAAGAAGGCAAGCAGGCCGATCCCCAGACGATTTACTTTACCAGTTGCGAGGGCGTGCGGGCCCACCGGGTGTGCAAACCGGGCGATACGCTTTCGCTTTCGATCAAGCCAAAGCGTTTCAAGATGCCCCTCGCCACCTTCGAAGGACAGATTCGCGTCGGCCAGGAAAAGGCCGTCTTTGCCGAGGAAATCACCCTGACCTACGGTTTGCGCGACAGCGCCGTCGAACCGGCCCCGGAAACCGCGGCGACCGCGCCCAAGGCCTCCCTGCCGGCGGCTCCCGCCGCGTCCTCCGCCACTCCGGCCCGCGCCGCCGTATCCGCACCGGCCGCTTGACCTCGGCGACGGCCGCGTCTTTTTGTTGACCAAGCTTCCAGAGCGGCCGACGTGTCCTTCCCGGGCGTCAGGCCGGATCGCATCGTGAGCAAAGTTTACATCACCGGACTCGGCCTTATCACCAGCATCGGCAATGACGCGGCAAGCGTCACGGAAAGCCTGCGCGGGTTGCACCATGGCTTCGAGGCCCATCCGCTCTCCGACTGCAACGGCGCTTTGATCCACGTCGTCGGTACGATCAAGGAATTCCAGGTGGATTCCACCGACCAGGAGGATTGGGTTTTCCCAAAAAAATATTCCATCAAGCGCGAGGTGCTGCGCTGCCTCGGGCCCAACGCTCTTTTTGCCTATTGCGCCATGCAGCAGGCGATCGAGGATGCGCGCCTTACGCCCGCCGACGTCTCCCATCCGCAGACCGGACTCTATGCGGCATCGGGCGGCTCGCCGTTTTTCACTCATCACCTCCATGAACGGATGAACAAGGTCGGGGTCATGCGCTGCTCCCCCCTGGGTATTGTCGCGTCCATCGCCGGCACGCTCAATTTCAACCTCGTAGCGCACTTCAAGATTCTCGGCGCCTCCTGCGGGTTTTCCTCCGCCTGCGCTTCATCGCTGCACGGCCTGGGTTTTGCCTATGAAGAAATCAGGACGGGCCGCCAGCAGCGCATGTTTGTCGTCGGGGCGGAGGACTGCAACACCGACAGCATCCTGCCGTTTGCCGGCATGCGCGCGCTTTCGCTGCAGAGCGATCCGGATCTTGCCTCGCGTCCATTCGATGTGGCGCGCGACGGTTTCGTCGGCACGGGCGGCGGCGCGGTGGTTGTGCTCGAAAGCGAGGAGGAGGTGGCCCGCCGCGGGGTCAAGCCCTACGCCGAAGTCGCCGGCTGGGGCCAGGCCTCCGACGGCTACAATGTCGCCATTTCCCATCCTGACGGCGTCGGGCTTCACCTGGCCATGAAGCTCGCCCTGAAGAACAGCGGCTGCAGTGCCGAGGAAATCGATTACGTCAACGCCCACGCCACGTCCACCCCGATCGGCGACGCCTCGGAGGCCAAGGCCCTCAAGGCCATCTTTTCCAATCCCGCCACCCGGCCGGCGATCAGCAGCACCAAGGCGCTGACCGGGCACGGCCTGTCGCTCGCCGGGGCGATGGAGACCGCCTTCTGCGCCATCGCGCTCCGCGACGGTTTCATGCCCGGCTCCGCCCACATCAGCAAACTCGATCCCCTCTGCGAGGGGCTCAACATCATCCGGGCCACGCTTCCCGCCCAGCCGCACGTGGTGCTGAACAACAGCAGCGGCTTC
>DASRHD010000192.1:0-2798 GCA_035650695.1 Opitutaceae bacterium | reverse complement strand
GCGGGGGCACGCGCGACGGCTTCGAGTATTTTCTCAAGGGTTCGCCTTGGTATTACGCCAAATGGCCGGCGCAGACGGTCAACTACACCGAATCACATGACGACCGCACGTGGATCGACATGATCACGGATAATCCCGACTTCAACGGCTTTTCGCCCACGGCCAATGACCGCCGCCGCACCCACCTCATGGCCGCGATTCTGTTCGCCAGCATCGGCATTCCCATGATTTCCGCCGGGCAGGATTTTCTCCGTTCCAAGCGCGGGATCAACAACACCTACCAGCGGGGCGATCTCAACGCCCTCGATTATCGCCGGCTTTACCGGTTCCCGTCCACCCATGCCTATTTCGCCGACTGGATCGCCTTCCGGCGCAGCGAAAACGGCCGCCTGCTGCGGCTCTTCTCGCGGCCGGCGGACAGCTTTTTCAAATTCTTCTTCGCCTCCGACTCGACCGCCGCCGCCGTCATTTATAACGCTGATTTCAGCCACGGACCGTTGCGCTTGCTCTTCGCCGTCAATCCCACGCTCGGTGATGCCGTGGTCCCGCTCGACGCCTCCGTGGTTTCGGCAGGCTGGCGTCAGGTCGCCGATCATGAGCGCTTTTTTGACCCGGGCTCCCGCGAGCCGGTGCAGTCGGTGGAGGCCGAACTCTTTCTGCCCGCGCTGGGTTGCGGATTGTGGGTTTCCACCGGCTAAATCGGCCGGCCCAACCCTTTTCGCAAAAAACGGCCGGGATATGGCAGGCAATGCGCAGCCAAAACCCCTTGCTTTTCCGCAAACTGGGGTTTTGCATGAATCTCTTCGCGCCCACCGGGCACGATTAATCTGAAACAGCAATCCATCACCTAGAAACGGAGACTCCCATGGCAGTGAAAGTTGGCATCAACGGTTTCGGCCGCATCGGCCGCCTCGTATTTCGTGCGCTCGTCGAGCAGGGCTTGCTCGGTTCGGTGCTCGATGTCGTCGCCGTCGGCGATATCGTCCCGGCCGATAACCTGGCTTACCTGCTCAAGTACGATTCCACGCAGGGACGCTTCAACGGCACGGTCGATTCCAAGAAATCTTCGCCGGACAAGGCCGATGACGACGTCCTCGTGGTCAATGGCCGCGAGATCAAGGTTGTCAGCGCCAAGGATCCCTCCGGCCTGCCCTGGGCCCAGCTTGGCGTCCAGGTGGTGATCGAGTCCACCGGCCTCTTTACCGACGCGGAAAAGGCCAAGGGCCACCTCGCCGCCGGTGCGAAGAAAGTGATCATTTCCGCCCCGGCCAAGGGCGAAGACATCACCATCGTCCTCGGTGTGAACGATTCCAAGTACGATCCGGCCAAGCACAACGTCATTTCCAACGCCTCCTGCACCACCAACTGCCTCGTGCCGCTGGTCTACGTGCTGCTCAAGGAAGGCTTCGGCCTGGAGGAGGGCCTGATGACGACCATCCATTCTTATACCGCCACGCAAAAAACCGTGGACGGCCCCTCGAAGAAGGACTGGAAGGGCGGACGTTCGGCCGCGATCAACATCATCCCGTCCTCGACCGGCGCGGCCAAGGCGACCGCGCTCGTCCTCCCGGAGATGAAAGGCAAGCTCACCGGCATGTCCTTCCGCGTCCCGACCCCGACCGTCTCGGTCGTCGACCTCACCTTCCGCACCGCCAAGGAAACCTCCCTCAAGGAAATCAGCGCCGCGCTGAAAAAGGCCTCCGAGACCTATCTTAAGGGCATCCTCGAATATACCGACGAGGAAGTCGCCTCCAGCGACTTTATCCATTGCAAGGCTTCGTCGATTTTTGACGCCGGTTCTTCGATCGAGCTCAACAACCGGTTTTTCAAGCTCGTCTCGTGGTACGATAACGAGTGGGGCTACAGCAACCGCTGCGTCGAACTCCTGAAGAAGGTCGCCGCCGCCCTCTAACGTCATGTTTTGAACCCGGCCGCGGATACGCGCTCATCCGCGTTATCCGCGGCCAATTTTTTTCTCCATGCCGAAATTTAAATCCATCCGCGACCTCGACCTTGCCGGCAAGCGCGTGCTCATGCGCGTCGACTTCAACGTCCCCCAGGACAAGTCCACCGGTGCGATCACCAACAACCAGCGCATCGTCGCCGCGCTGCCCACGATCAAGTACGCGCTCGAAAAGGGCGCCAGCGTCGTGCTCATGTCGCACCTCGGCCGGCCCGACGGACAAAAAATCGCCAAATTCTCACTCCAACCCGTCGCGGCCGAGCTGCAGAAGCTGCTCGGCCGGCCGGTCAAGTTTCTCGACGATTGCGTCGGTCCGGCCGTCGAGGCGGCCTGCGCGCCCGGCGCGCTCAAGCCCGGCGAGGTCGCGCTGTTGGAAAACCTCCGGTTTCACATCGAGGAAGAGGGCAAGGTCAAGCTGGAGGACGGCACGTCGAAGAAAGCCGATCCCGCGGCGGTCGACGCTTTCCGCGCCAGTCTTTCCAAACTTGGCGACGTCTATGTCAACGATGCTTTCGGCACCGCCCACCGCGCCCATTCCTCCATGGTCGGGGTCAGGCTCCCGCAGAAGGCGGCCGGCTTCCTCATGGAGGCGGAATTAAAAGCCTTCGCCGCCGTGCTCGACCATCCGCAGCGTCCGCTTCTGGCCATCCTCGGCGGGGCTAAGATCGCCGACAAGATCCCGTTGATCAAGAATCTCCTCGAAAAGGCCGACGAGATCATCATCGGCGGCGGCATGGCCTTCACCTTCAAGAAGGAACTCGAGGGCATGGCCATCGGCGACAGCCTCTACGACGCCGAAGGAGCCAAGATCGCCAAGGATCTCTTTGCCAAGGCC
>DASRHD010000191.1:0-6405 GCA_035650695.1 Opitutaceae bacterium | reverse complement strand
CGGATCGTCGGCGTCGTGAAGCTGGAAGACGTCCTCAAGCCGGGCATCCGCGAGCGGTTCCAGCGGCTCCGCCAGATGGGCCTGCGTGTCGTGATGGTCACCGGCGACAACCCGCTGACCGCCAAGGCGATCGCCGACGAGGCCGGAGTCGACGACTTCCTGGCCGAGGCGACCCCCGAGGACAAACTCGCGCTTATCCGCAAGGAGCAGGAGGGCGGCAAGCTCGTCGCCATGACCGGTGACGGCACCAACGACGCGCCCGCTCTGGCGCAGGCAGATGTTGGCGTCGCCATGAACACCGGCACGCAAGCGGCGAAGGAAGCTGGGAACATGGTCGATCTCGACAGCAACCCGACGAAGCTCATCGAAGTCGTTGAAATCGGGAAACAGCTGCTGATGACGCGCGGTGCGCTCACCACCTTCAGCATCGCCAACGACGTCTCGAAATATTTTGCGATTCTGCCCGCGATGTTCGGCGCGCTCTACGCCACCGCCGCCGGCGGTCACGGACCGCTGAATAAACTCAATATCATGTACCTGCATTCGCCGCAGAGCGCCATCTTGAGCGCGGTGATCTTCAACGCCCTGATCATCGTCGCCCTGATTCCGCTCGCGCTCAAGGGCGTGAAGTATCAGCCGCTTGGCGCCGCGGTGATCCTGCGTAAGAACATGCTCATCTACGGTATCGGCGGCATCATCGTCCCCTTCATTTTCATCAAGCTCATCGACCTGCTCCTCGTCGCGATTCACCTCGCGCCTTGAGCGTCCGTAAAAGGCATTTCCATGATCAAGCTCGTCCTCCAATCCATCCTGCAGACGATCCTATGGACCGTCGTGACCGGCCTGTTGTATCCGCTCGCGATCACGATATTCGCGCAATTCGCCTTTCCGGGCCAGGCCAACGGCAGCCTCGTGATGCGCGATGGCAAGCTCGTCGGTTCGGCGCTGATCGCGCAACAGTTCCAAGGCGACAAATATTTCTGGCCGCGGCCGTCCGCCGGCGGTTACGCCACCGTGCCCTCGGGCGCAAGCAACTACGGCCCG
This sequence comes from Opitutaceae bacterium, assembly GCA_035650695.1. Taxonomy (GTDB): domain Bacteria; phylum Verrucomicrobiota; class Verrucomicrobiia; order Opitutales; family Opitutaceae; genus DASRHD01. The sequence goes on along the minus strand of DASRHD010000191.1, from coordinate 5,361 downwards.
ACCAGCGCCAAGCTGCAGCAGGCCGTCGACGCCAGCCTCGCAGCCCTGCGCAAGGCGCACAATTTGCCGGCCGACGCTCCGGTGCCGGCTGACCTCGTCTTCGCCTCGGCCAGCGGTGTTGATCCGCACATCAGCCCGGAGGCGGCGCAGTTTCAGATTACCCGCGTCGCCAACGCTCGCAGCATGAGCGCGGACCAGGTCGCCGCGCTGGTGCACAAATTCACCGAACCGCCGCAATGGGGATTTCTGGGCGAACCCCGCGTCAATGTCCTGCTTCTCAATCTCGCTCTCGATCAGGTCGATGGCGGCAAAAGGGGAAACGCCACTGATAAAAAATCATAATGGACCGATATATAATGGAACCATCTTCACCAACGTCGCCCGGCCCCAGCTCGCTTAGGGTTAATACTGCCTATGAAATTTCGGCATATCGTCGCCTTCCCGGCACAAGCGCCTGCGCCTCCGGTCGAATTCTAAACCGGCCATGCAATCCTTTTCCACCGAGACGCGTCGCTTCGAATTTTATTTTCCCGATCTCGACACCCTCGTGCTGGTGGAGGAATCGGATGGAGAGGTCGTCATCCGCGCTTCGCGGGATACCTTTTCCGAAAAGCGGAAGCGCTACTTCATCCGCGAACTGGCGGCGGAGGGTTTCATTCCCGACAGCTATGAATGGTTTTCTCTGGCGCAGCCGGGAGGGTTCCACGGCGTCCGCTGGCTGATTGATTTTTCATGGGTGAAGCTTCCTCCGGCGATCATTACCCGGGCGCGGAACGCGATGTTTCGGATATTTTCCGGTGCGGCGCTGCTCTGGCTGGTCCTGATGACGTTTGTCTTCACGCGCTAGCCTGCGTGCGGCGCGACCGGCCCGAATGCAGCCAGAATGATTTTCGGCAGGGAACCCCGGCGCGGGCCGGATGTTCGCCCTCTTCTCCGAGGATGATGGTGTGGAAGCCGTCACCGGCGGCGCCAACCCGTGGCCGGGGACCGAACCGAGGCGCTGCTTGGGGGGTTTTCTGGCATTCCCCGCAAGCAGACTGCGCTGCCGGCCCAAGCTCGCCAAGCGGGACGGAAAATGTTTTACCGAAGGCCGGATGGTCTCGGCGAACCTCAACCATCGATGACAAAACTGCTTCGCAGCTTAAGCCGGATTCTCTTCCTTTCAGCTTTGGCGGGACTCGCCGTTCTTTTGATTTCGGACGGCGCAAACGGACTCCGCCTCACGCTTTTTCACCAGCAGTCCGGCGCCGTGGCGCTCATTTTGATCGGGGCCTCTTATTTAAGCCTGCAACTGGGCGCTCGTCAGCGTTGGAATCAAAAACTGAAAGGCGTCTTTCTTGGGCTCGCCTTCGTGTTATGGGGCAGCGAGCAATTTTTGCCGGCCAGCCGGCTGGTGACGCTGATGGACAGCGCGGTAATCACGATTTTTGTCGTGGACCTGGGATTGATCATTCTGGAACGCCTGAAAGAACGAGGGTCGGCCTGAATCTCCAGCAGAAGCGGCCGCCGAAAATTTTCCATGGCTGAAATCCGCCCCGATCCCGATGCCCTGCTGGCCTCGCTGCAACGCGAGGAGGCGCGCGCGCCGCGCGGCCGGTTGAAGGTTTTTTTCGGCATGTGTCCGGGAGTGGGCAAAACCTTCGCCATGCTCCGCGCCGGCCAAAAGGAGCTGCACGACGGCGTGTCCGCCATCGTCGGGGTGGTGGAGACCCATGGCCGGGCGGAAACCGAGGCATTGCTGGCGGGGCTGCCGGTCATGCCGCGCAAGCAGATCGCTTATCGCGGCGCCACTCTCGGTGAAATGGACCTCGAGGCGATCCTGGCGCGTAAACCAAAGCTCGTCCTGGTGGACGAGCTCGCTCATACCAACGCACCCGGCTCGCGTCATCCCAAGCGCTGGCAGGATGTGGTCGAGCTGATTGAAGCGGGTATCGACGTTTATTCGACCCTCAACGTCCAGCATATCGAGTCACGGGCCGATGCCGTCCGGCAGATCACCGGTGCGCCGGTGCACGAGACCGTGCCGGACTCGGTGATCGATTTGGCGGACGAGATCGAGCTGATCGACCTGACGCCGGCCGCGCTGCGCGAGCGGCTGGAAGAGGGCAAGGTTTACCTGGGCGAGCGCGCGGCGGCGGCGCGGGAGAATTTTTTCAAGGAGGAGCATCTCACCGCACTGCGCGAGCTGGCGCTGCGTTATACCGCCGAGCGGGTGGACCGGCAGCTGCGTGAAATGCGTGCGGGCGACGCCCGCCGCATTGTCTGGCGCAGCGGCGAACGCCTCCTTGTGGCGGTGGGGCCAAGTCCGTTTTCCACCCAGCTTGTCCGCTGGACGCGGCGGATGTCCGCCGCGCTCGGTGCGCCCTGGGTGGCGGTCTATGTGGAGACCTCCCGCACGCTTTTGCCGGAAGGCCAGCGATTGCTCGACCAGAATCTTGCGCTGGCCCGCGAACTGGGCGCGGAGGTGGTGGTCACGCATGACGAGGACATGGCATCGGCGCTGGTGCGGGTGGCGCGGGCGCACAACGCCACGCAGATCGTGGTGGGCAAGACGCGTGGCCGGCGCTGGCGGGACTGGTTGCGCGGCTCGCTGGCGGACCGGCTGGCCCGGCTGGGGGGTGAGATCGATATTTACCTGGTGCCGGCCGAGGAAAAGAAGCCGCGTCGGCTCCGCCTGGAATGGATGGAGCATTCCAGCCCGCGGGAATATCTTGCGGCGCTTGGCACCATCGCCGGCGTCACCCTCGCCGGCTGGTTCCTCCCCGCTGATTATTACCTTTCCGTCGGCCTGGTTTACCTGCTGGTGGTCATCAGCCTGAGTCTGAGGCTGGGGCGGGGGCCGGTCTTCATCGGCGGCCTGCTCAGTGCGCTGGCGTGGGATTATTTTTTCATTCCGCCGCGATATACGTTCATTATCACCAAAATCGAGGACGCCCTGCTCTGCGGCACCTATCTGGTCGTCTCGCTGGTGGCGGGCCAGCTCACGGCGCGCATCCGCGCCCAGTCGCGCAACGAGCGGATGCGGGAGGAGCGCGCCACCGCACTGCTTCATCTCACCCGTGCGCTGGCCGGCGCGAAGACGCTCGATGACGCGGTCTTTGCCGCGTTGCGCCAGGTGGATGAACTTTTTGGCGCGCAAACCTCGCTGGCGCTGGCGGACGAGGGCGATGGCGCGCTGGTGCCGCATTTTGTCGGCTCCTACGTGCTCGACGACAAGGAACGCGGCGTGGCCGAATGGGCGTTTCGCAACCGCCGCATCGCCGGCCGCTTCACCGATACGCTGCCGGGCAGCGCGGCGTACTATGTGCCGCTGGTGCGGGAGGACAAGGCGGTCGGCGTGCTCGGCGTCAAACCGGTGGCCGACCGCGTGCTGACGCTGGCGCAGCGCGATTTGCTTGACGCATTTGCCCGGCAGCTCGCCTTGAATGTGGAGCGGGAAAACCTCCGGGCGGCGGGCGAGCGGGAAAAGCTGCTGATCGAGTCGGAGAAACTGCACCGCGTGCTTTTCGACAGCGTGTCGCACGAGTTGCACACGCCGCTCGCCGTCATTTCGTCCGTGTTTGAAAACTTGAGGCAGGCCGATCCGGCCCTGCGCGAGAGTCTGATGAAGGAGGGCGGCACCGCCGTGGCGCGCCTCAACCGCCTGGTCAAGAACCTCCTCGACCAGACCCGGCTGGAAAGCGGCGCGCTGCAGCCGCGCGCCGTCTGGTGCGATGCGCACGATCTGGTCAAGGCCGCGCTGGAGGACACGCGCGACGCGCTCTCCGGCCATCCGTTGGAAACCATCGTGCCCGAGGACATGCCGCCGCTGTCGGCGGACTTCGCGTTGACGGAACAAGCGCTGGCCAACCTGCTGCTGAACGCGGCGGTGCACACGCCCGCCGCCACGCCCATTTTCCTGACCGTCGGGCTCGACCGCGGCGGGCAGCGGGTGTTTTTCACCGTGGCCGACCGCGGTCCGGGGCTGCCGGCGGCGATGCGCGAACGCTTGTTCAAAAAATTTGCCCGCGGCGATGCCGCCCGCGCCGGCGGGCTCGGTCTGGGCCTCTCGATCGTGCGGGGCTTCATCGTGGCCCAGGGCGGCGAGGTGGTGGTGGGCGAAAATCCCGGCGGCGGCACGGTGATTACAATTTACCTGCCGCATTCAGCGCCAAAGGATGTGCCGGAATGAGCTCCAAGCCTCATCTCCCCCGGGTGCTGGTGATCGATGACGAGGTCCAGATCCGCCGCCTGCTCCGGGTCACGCTGGAGTCCGGTGGCTACGCCGTGAGCGAGGCGGAGACTGGCCAGCTCGGCCTGGTCGAAGCCGCGGGCGTGAGGCCGGACGGCATTGTGCTCGACCTCGGCCTGCCCGACATGGACGGGAAGGATGTGCTGCGGCGCCTGCGCGAATGGTCGCAGGTGCCCGTGCTGGTGCTCACCGTGCGCGACACCGAGCGCGAAACCATCGCCGCGCTCGATGCCGGCGCCGACGACTATTTGACCAAGCCGTTTCGCGGCCTTGAGCTGCTCGCACGCCTCCGGGCGGTGCTGCGACGATCGCAACCGGCGCCGGCGGAAACGGTGGTGCGGTTTGGCGACGTGGAAATCGACCTCGCGGCCCATCTTGTCCGCCGCGGCGGCGCGGAGGTGAAACTTTCGGCGAAGGAGTACGATCTTCTCCGCTACCTGACACAGCATCGCGGCCGGGTGGTGACGCATCAGCAGATTTTGCGCGAGCTATGGGGACCGAATGCGGAAAAGAATACGCATTATCTCTGGGTTTACACCACCCACCTTCGGCAGAAGCTGGAGGAAAACCCGCACGAGCCGAAATATCTCAAGACTGAGGCCGGAATCGGCTACCGGCTCGACGTGGTCACCTGAACAAACGCCGTATCTTGTTGCCGGACAAAGGCCAGGCGCCCGGACGGCTTGACACCCCGCGGCATTTCCTTTTGCTCCGCGCTCTTCGCAGCCTAAGTCGCGTTTCCTTCCTGAGGCGCGGCACGGAGGACCCAAACCCCGGAGCAATCCGGGGAGGGGCGAACGGCGCCGGGTAACCGGCGTCGCGGTCACTTCCACGACCGAGCCCGTCAGCTAACTTCGTCGGCATCTGGAAGGGCGATTTTGGGCCCGCTCGCGCGGAACTCACGATCTCCCCAAGTCTAACTTGCGGCGTGCGGGCCTCCCCCGCATGCCGCGCCTCTCGGAGATCACATGCGCATCAAACATCTGCTGCTGGGCAAGCCGCGGGACGTCAAAGACCCGCACCTTTTCCACAAAATCTCGCTTATTGCATTTCTGGCCTGGGTCGGCCTTGGCGCCGACGGGCTGAGTTCCTCGGCCTACGGTCCGGACGAGGCGTTTCGCGGAATTCTG
>DASRHD010000190.1:0-8136 GCA_035650695.1 Opitutaceae bacterium | reverse complement strand
AAGCCGAGGGCGCGGGCAAAAATGGCGTTGACCGTCTTGACCACCGCCGCGCCGGCGCGCAGCACCGCCGGGTCGAGCAGGAGGTCGGGCCGGTCGAGAATGCCGCAGATGGAAACGCCGAGAAGCGCGTCGCGCTCGGTGAGCACCCGCGAGACCGGCGAGAGATAGCGGAAATTGGTGTAGCCGGCCTGCAGCGTGCCGATCAACGCCGCCTGCGCGCAAAGCTGGAGAAAGCGTTCCCGGTTTTCCGCCACCGCCGCCGAAATGGTGGTGAGATTGCAGAATTGCACGCCGGTCAGCTCATCGCCCTGCCGCAGCTCGCCCTCGTAGCCCAGCTCGCGCAGGCGCGCGATGGCGGCTTGATCGAGCTTCAGGCGCGGATGCAGCCCGATCTCGACACAGGGATTGGCGCCGTATTCCGGATCCTCGACAAAATAAAAGCCGGGCTCGCCAAATTGCTTCTGGGCTTCGAACAGCCGGTCGAACTGCGCCCGGGTGGCGTGGGCCCGGATGAGGACGGCCGAGTTGTTGCTGGCGGAGCGCTGGGGATTTTCCGTGAACCAATTGCCGGTCTTGGCCGCCGCCATCTCCACGTCGTCGGCGGAAAAGAGGCAGATGGTGGCGGAGCGCCGTACCCCGCCGGAGAGGACCGCTTGGGCCGCCCACATCAAGATGTCGTAGGCTTCGATCGGGCGCAGCTGGCGGCCGGCGGCCGCGCGCAACATGTGCTCGATCCGCGTCAGGGAATGAAAGAGCGGCTCAGGCCCCGGCGCCTTGCCGCCGGAGGTGCGGAGCGGCGCGCCCTCCGGCCGGATCAACGAATAGTCAAACGTCACCTGTCGGCCCTCCACCGCGGAGAGAATGAGCTCGTGCAGGGCATCGGCCCAACCTTCGATGGTGTCCGGAATCAAAAAGGTGACGTGCGGCGCGTCCGGCGGGAAGGGCGCCAGTGCCGGCAGTTTCGCCACATGATGCTTTTGGACGGAAAATCCCACGCCGCATCCGCACATCAGCAAATAAAGCGTTTCACGGAAGGCCTCGAGGCGATCGATGTAGGTGAAGGAGCAGTTGAAGATGCGGGCGTGCTTGGTCAACACCGCCTTCCCGCCAAATTGCAACGAACGCATCGAGGGCAGCACTTCGCGCTGCTCCACCGCGGCAAAGGCATCGCGAATCGCCTCATGCAGCGTCGCCGGAAGTTTGACCGAGGTCACTTCCGCCCCGGTCGCCTCCCCCGCGGCCAACGCGGCCCGCGCGCCTTCGGCCAGAGGCCGGTCGGGATAGTAAGCGAGGTGCATGTCGCGCACGCGTGCCACCGCCTCGGCCCAAGTCTCCCGCCGTCGTTTTTCCGGGGAGTACCGGGCATAGCGGGAGATGGCGATGTAATCCTGCAAGCCGTTAGCGGCATGCGCGACGGGTAAAGAAGACGTAGGCATGGCAGTGTGAGGTGAGTTGAAGGGCGGCGCTAAGAACGTATTCCCTATGGGAAAAAGCGCAAGAAACACTACTGGTAGTGTTTTTTTAATCTTCAACTACAACCTGTAGTGGTGTCTTACTTATTAAGATACCTCATAATCGTTATTCATTTTTCACATATAAAGCGCAGTTGTTCACCCGCCATGCACATTTTATGCCCCGCCCCAATACGGAAAAGCCGGAAGCGCCTGAGCCTTCTGCCTCGTCTGAGTTAGCGTCACGTGGGCCGGCCACGCCGGAACTTATTCACCTTTTTCAATCGTTCCACCGGCCTTCACCCATCCGGCGAAACCCGGCTGATAAAATCTCACGTTGTTGTAACCGAGATCCACCGCCGCGCCCGCCGCCGTGGTGTAATCCGGGCAGGCTCCGTAGTGACAATAGATGATGATGAGGCCGCCGAGATTGGGCGGCAGGGCGGCGCCAATCTCGTGCTCGCTGAGGGGAAGGTTGATGGCGCCGGGAATATGCCCGGCCTGAAATTCTGCGGGATCGCTGATGTCGATCAGCGTCGCCTGCCGGCTGGCCACGAGTTGTTGCAGACTTTGAAATGAAATGTTGGGCACTTCATTGATGCGGGCGAAAGCCAGGGGGGGCCAAAGCAGCGCGCCGACAAGGATGAGTTTTTTCATGATGCTCCACGATACAGCGGCGGCACCGGCCGGTTCCCGGGCCGCCCCGGTGAAAAACCAGACAAGCACCATCAGGCAAAGGCCCGAACCGCCGCCGCCAACGGCTGTCAGGTGGGCCATGAAAAATGCCATTATTTTCCTGCTCATCGGCGGCGTGCTCGGAGCGTTTTGTCTGCATGTTTATCAGCAGCACGAGGCCGAGCAGCGCGTCGCGGCGGCGCCCGCGCCGGTTTCGTCCAGCCCGCCCTCCGCGCCCCAGGATGGCCATCCGCCTGGCGGGGAGACGGATGACGAGATTTCCCAAAAGCTCGCCGAATGGCATCTCACTCCGGATGACATTAAGAATGACCTCGCCCGGACCGGGGCGGTTGTGCGCACCCGGGCAAAGGCGGTGGGCGAAAAGATCGATGACGCCCGCATCGTCGCAGTGATCAAGGCCAAGTTCGTGCTCGATCGCGACCTCTCCGCGCGGGACATCCGCGTCGAGGCCCACCAGGGTGCGGTCACCCTCAACGGCACGGTTGCGACGCCGGCGCTGGTCGGCAAGGCGGTCGTCCTGGCGCTCGATACCGAAGGGGTGCAAACCGTCGCCGCCCAGCTGCAACCGGCCAACCCCTGAGGCCCTGGACCTTCCATCACGCTCGTCGGTAGCGGAGAAGGTGCCGCGGGGCCACGCCATGCACGGTTTTGAAGACGCGTGAAAAATGGTAGGGATCGGCGAAACCGACCTGGGCCGCCGCCGCCTTCACCAAGCCGCCGTTCTCGAGCAAAAATTCCGCCGCCAGGTTCATTTTTCGCCGCAGCAAGTACTGATACGGGCTGGTCCCCTGGAAGCGACGAAACCACCGGCAAATGCTCGACGCCTCCACCCCGGTCGCGGAGGCGATTTCCTCCAGGGTGCGGAGGCGCCCGACCTGGGCGTCGATCAGCGCCTTGCAGCGAAGAAACGCGTCGCGGGCCGGCTCCCCTCTTCCGCCCGCCGCCGCCAGCGTCGCGGCATCGGCGATCTTCAAGAGGAGCAGCTCGAGCAAAGCCGCGCCAATGCGTCGTGCCCACCGGCCGGGACGCGCGCCCTCGCGCACCATGTCCTCGAAAAGGCTGGTGAGCTCGGCATGGGCCGCCAGGGTGCGCACCCCTCCGGGGGGGAGCCCGCACTGCCGCAGGCGCGCCGCCGCGCTGCGGCCGGCGAAGGAAAGAAAATATTTTACCAGCGGATCGCGCGCATCCGTCTGCATCTCCACCCGGGTGGTCGGCGCGCAGGCGAAAACCACGCCGGACGCCAGAGCCCGGCGATGACCGTCGAGCTCCACCCAGCCCCGGCCCGCCACCACATATTCCAGCACATAAAAGGGAAAGTGCCGCCGGGAAATGACGTAATCCGGGTTGCAATGCTCGCATCCCCCCATGACCGGCGTGAGGGCGGCAAGGCGCGTCGGGGCGAGATTTAGAAAAAAATACCGCGGATCCGAGACCTGGCGCGACAGCAATCGTTCCGCCGGGGCCGGCAGGCCGGAACCCACCGGTCTCTTTCGGTCAATTTTGTCCATCTGATTGCCTCTTCTATCCATTTCGCTTCTCCTCTGGCGAGCGCATACTGACCCTCCCGCCTCGCGGTAAATAATCTCTAGGCCGCTTCCGCCCTCCAACCCTCGATGCCCATGAAAAAGCCCGGCAAGAAAACCGTCCTTCTCGTCGCCAACGGCGATCTTCGTCAGTCCGCCAACCAAGTCTGCTGGCCCGCCCAGCAGGCCATGGAACAAACCCTCACCTCCGCCCTGGCCAAGCTGGGATACACCCTCGTGCGCGCCCATCCTTACAAGCCGGAGCTGAAGCACGGCTTCATCGGCTCGCAAAAAGAAGGCATGGAGGTGTTCTCGCAAATCGATCCGCACACGCCGCTGATCGTCGCCGAGGCGGTCTGGCAGTATTCGCACCATTTGCTTCACGGCTTGATTTCCCACCAGGCGCCGATCCTCACCGTGGCCAACTGGAGCGGCACCTGGCCGGGCCTGGTCGGCATGCTCAATCTCAACGGCTCGCTGACCAAGGCTGGGGTCAAGTACTCCACGCTCTGGAGCGAGGATTTTACCGATGAATTTTTTCTCCGCGGCCTGACCGCCTGGCTGAACACCGGTTCAGTCAAGCACAAGACCGATCACGTCAAGCCGCTCGCCCGCTGCGCCGTTCCGGCCAAGGCCAAAGCCGCGGCAAAGAAAATTGCCGACGAGCTGCTCCGCCGCAAAGCGATCATGGGCATTTTCGACGAGGGCTGCATGGGCATGTACAATGCCGTGATTCCCGACGAGCTGCTCTTCCCCACCGGCGTCTACAAGGAGCGGCTCTCGCAGTCCGCGCTTTATTACGGCGCGACGCAGGTCAGCGACGAGGAAGCCCGGGCGGTTTATCAATGGTACCTCGATCACGGCCTCAAATTCCATTTCGGTCCGAATGAAGAAACCGATTTGACCGAGCGCCAGGTGCTTTGGCAGTGCAAAACCTACATCGCGGCCTGTCGCATCGCCGATGAATTCGGCTGCGAAACCATCGGCATCCAGTACCAGCAAGGCCTGAAGGACCTGTTGCCGGCGAGCGACCTGGTGGAGGGCACGCTCAACAACTCCGACCGGCCGCCGGTGAAAAACGCCCGCGGCGAACTCATCCGCGCCGGCCGGCCCATCCCCCATTTCAACGAGGTCGACGAGTGCGCCGGCCTCGATGGCCTGTTCACCGACCGCGTCCACCGCGCGCTCGGCCAGCCGGTGGAGAACACCCTGCACGACCTGCGTTGGGGCGACCCCGACCGGAGCGGGACCACCGACGAGTACGTCTGGGTTTTCCTCATTTCCGGCAGCGCCCCGCCCGCCCACCACGTCGATGGCTGGGCCGGCAGTGACTCGCTCCGCCAGCCGCCGATGTATTTCCGCCTCGGCGGCGGCACCCTCCGCGGCATCGCCCGGCCCGGCGAAATCGTCTGGAGCCGCGTTTTTGTCGAACGCGGCAAGCTCAAGATGGACCTCGGCCGGGCCAAGGCCATCAGCCTGCCCCGGAGCGAGACCGAGCGCCGCTGGAAGGAAACCACCGTGCAATGGCCGATCATGCATGCCGTCACCTACGGCGTCACCCGCGATCAGATGATGGCGCGGCACAAGGCCAATCACATCCAAGTCGCCTACGCCAATTCCGCCAAGGAAGCCGATCTCGCGCTTTACACCAAAGCGTCGCTCGCCGCGGCGCTCGGAATCGAGGTTTCGCTTTGCGGGACCAAGGCCGACGGTTCGGCATTCTGAATCCTTCCTCCTTTCGCAGCGTCAATCTCAGCAGGGCGAGCCGGCAACCGCTCCGCCCTGCTTTTTTTTGCCACCATGATCCATTCACCGCTCCGGGTCGTTCTCGCCGCGCTCGTTCTCACCGCGGTCGGGCGGGCCCAAAACCCTCCGTCCACTCCGGCCCCCACCCTTCAGCCCGCGGCCAAAGAGGAGGCGCGCCTCGCCTGGTTCCGCCAGGCCCGCCTCGGCATGTTCATTCACTGGGGCCTATATGCCGTCCCCGCCGGCCAATGGCCCGGGCGCAAGAGCACCGCCCGCGCCGAATGGATCATGTTGCAGGAAGGCATTCCTTCCTCGGAGTACGAGAAACTCGCGCCCCAATTCAATCCGGTTAAATTCGACGCCCGGGCCTGGGTGGCCGTGGCCAAGGCCGCCGGCATGAAGTACATCGTCGTCACGGCAAAACATCACGACGGCTTTTCGATGTTTGCGACCGAGCAGACGCCGTATAACATTGTCGATGCCACGCCGTTCAAGCGCGACCCGCTCAAGGAACTGGCCGAGGCCTGCCACGAGGCCGGCATTGTCTTCTGCGTTTATTACTCCATTGCCGACTGGCACTATCCCGATTCGCCGGCCGAATATCAGCAGCGGGCGCGCGATCCCCTCACCGACCGGCATCTCGCCTACGGTTTTCATGGCGCGCCGAATCCGAAGGCCGACGTAAAGAAGTACGATGCCTATATGCGGGCGCAGGTGCGCGAGCTCCTCACCCATTACGGCCCGGTCGGGCTGGTCTGGTTCGACGGCGGCGGCTCCTATCGCGGCCTGCCGGATCGCGTCGGAATTCTCGAAGCCGACAAGATGGCAGCGATGATCCACCAGCTCCAGCCGGCCACGCTGATCAACAATCGCCTCGGCTTCGATGCCGATTACGGCACGCCGGAGCAGCGCATTCCCCACATCACCAGCGCCGAGCCGTTCGAGGTTTGCATGACCTTGAATGGGCACTGGGGTTACAATCGCTTTGACCAAAAGTGGAAAAGTCCCGCCGTGGTGGCGCGCAACATCGCCGACATCGTCAGCAAGGGCGGCAACTATCTGCTCAATGTCGGGCCCACCGCCGAAGGCGTGATTCCGCCCGAGGCCGTTGATATCCTCCGGCAGGTCGGCGCCTGGACTTCGGTCAACGCCGAGGCGATTTATGGCGCCGGTAGCACGCCCTTCGGCGCCGAACTGTCCGCCGAGAGCTGGCGCTGCACCACCCAGCCGGGCAAACTTTATTTTTATCTGCTCAAGTGGCCGGGCGAGAAATTCACCGTATCCGGTCTGACGAATAAAGTGGTTCAGGCCTATTTCCTGGGAGATCCAGAGCATGCGCCCATCGCCGCCAGCGCGGATGCCCACGGCACAACCTTTGCGCTCCCGCCCAGGCCGCCCGCCGGCCTGATTCCCGTGCTCTGCGTGGAAATCAAGGGAGCGGTGCAGCCCACCGCTCCGCCCAAGGGCACCCTCGACCCCGCGAAAGATACCGAGTCGTGAATAGCCCGCGGTAGCTTCCTAATTCGAATGTAGGCAGTAAATAGCATGGATTGCGCATAGGTGTTCGACTCGACAACAAGTGTTTCATCTTTAAAGTCGGATTGGCGCACATGCAGGTCCCTGCGATTGACGAGCCGGTCAAGCTGAGTGGTCCATTTTGGGCAACCCTTTGCTTGGCGGAAGCTATCTATTGCTGGTATTTCCGGCCGTGGCACTGGGATTATCCGATTTGGTATCGAATCGTAAGCGCCGTCTTATTTCCATTCCTGGGCGCGATCATCATTTACTGTGTAACGATGTTTTTTGTTTCAATTGTGATGAATTTTCGCTCACAGAAGCAAACTATGGCGCTTTTCTTTTTTGCGATTGCCGTCAGCGGAATTGTTCTCGCCTTTGCCTGGGTTAAAGCTGGTTTCCGGAACGTGCCTCCAGCTGCGACATTCGTCGCCGGTTATCTCGCAAGTACCCTGTTTTCATATCTTAGGCGGAAGCGCCAGAATCCAAATTAATACACGACTCGTCGCGCGCGACGGTTGCCAATGAAGAAAACTTTCACTTCCGTTCGGCGAATTTTCCCCGCGCGATGCGCGTTCTCCTCGCTTTCGACAAATTTAAGGACGCCCTGACCGCACGCCAGGCGTGCGATCTGGCCGGCCGCGCCCTTCGCGCCCGGCATCCCGGCTGGCAAATCGATTCCTGCCCGCTGGCGGATGGCGGCGAAGGATTTGCGGACATCCTCACAGCCGCGGCCGGTGGGCAGCCGGTACCGTGCCAGGTCACGGGCCCGCGCGGCGGTTTGGTCGATGCGAAGCTCGGCCTCGTGCCGTGGAGAAAAATTCCCGCGGCCGCGCGGAGATTTTTTCCAGTGAAGGATCCGGATGCGGTCGTGGCCGTGGCCGACCTGGCCTCGGCCAGCGGACTCGCCCTGCTCGCGCCGGAGCTGCGCGATCCCTGGCAGACGACCACGCACGGCACCGGCCGCCTGCTGCGCGCGGCGGCCGAACTGCGCGCCGCCGCCATTATCCTCGGGGTGGGCGGCAGCGCGACGCATGATCTCGGTCTCGGCGCACTCAGCGCGCTCGGCCTGGAGTTTCGCGGTGGTGGCGGAGAAAAGATCCGTCCGCCCGTGCCCGCATACTGGCCAAGGATCGTCGCGGTCGAAGGTGATGTTTTTGCCGCCATTCCGCCGATTTTCATCGCTTGCGACGTGACCAATCCGC
>DASRHD010000189.1:0-4352 GCA_035650695.1 Opitutaceae bacterium | reverse complement strand
ATTCGTCGTCAACGAATGCGATGCGATCCATCCCGAGTCGGCCCGCGTCTTCGAGGAAAATCCCAACCTCCACGTCGATCCGGTGAAGGAAAAAGGCGATGTCGATGCCGCCTTTGCCGGAGCCGCCGCCGTGGTGGAAGGCATTTTTTCCGCGCCGGTGCTGATCCACAACAATCTTGAGTCATTCGGCGGCGTGGTTTCCTGGGATCGCGACGGCGTCACCGCCTGGCTTTCGACCCAGGGCGTTTTCAGCGCGCGCGAAAACCTCGCCAGCCACCTTGGCCTGCCGCAGAACCAGGTCCGCGTCATCTGCGACCACATGGGCGGCGGTTTTGGCGCGAAAACCACGCCCGGCGTCGAGGCATCGCTCGCCGCCCGCCTTTCCCGCGAGGCCGGCGCGCCGGTCAAGCTCATGCCCAACCGCGCCGAGCAGGCGCTCGCCGTCGGCAACCGCCCGTCCTCCACCCAGAAAATCAAACTTGCCGCCGATCGCGACGGCAAGCTGGTCGCGTTCGAAATGCTCGCCTTCGGCACTTCCGGCTTCGCCGCGTCGGCCTCAAACGCCGGCGGTTCATCCAGCGCGAACGTGCCCATGCCGTATATTTATACCGTGCCCGCCACCCGTGTGCGGCAGGCCAACGTGGCGCTCAATGCCGGCGCCGGCCGTCCCATGCGCGCCCCGGCCCATCCGCCAGCCTCCTTCGGCATGGAATCGATCATGGACGAGCTGGCGGTGAAACTCGGGCTCGATCCGGTCGAGCTCCGCTTGCGCAACGATCCCTTTGAAATCCGCCGGCGCGAATGGAAGCTCGGCGCCGAGCGCTTTGGCTGGAAGGAAAAATACCGCAAGCCCGGCAGTTCGCCCGGGCCGGTCAAGGTCGGCGTCGGCTGTGGCGCGGCCACGTGGGGCGGCGGCGGGCGCGGTACCCAGGCGATGGTCCAGATCAATCCCGACGGCACGGTGGAGGTGCGTTGCGGCTCGCAGGACCTCGGCACCGGCACGCGCACCGTCGTCCAGCTGGTCGCCGCCGAGGTGCTCCAGCTCGATCCGGCGCGCATCACCGCCCTGGTCGGCGACACGAATTACCCGCCCTCCGGCACGAGCGGCGGCAGCACCCAGACCGCTTCGGTCGGGCCGGCGATTTACGACGCCTGCGAACAGGCGGTGGCGGAGCTGAAAAAAGCCAGCGGGATCGAGCAACCACTCGGCCCGCGCTGGGACGAGGCTTGTCGCAAGCTCGGCACCGCCCCGCTCGTCGCCCACGGCAAGTGGCGCGAGGGGCTCTCCTCCCGCGACGTCGGCGGGGTGCAGTTCGCCGAGGTCGAAGTCGACACCGAGACCGGCTTCGTCCGCGTGCGCAAAATCCTCTGCGTGCAGGACTGCGGCCTGGTGGTCAATCCGCTGACCTGCCGCAGCCAGGTCAACGGCGGCGTCATCATGGGGCTGGGCTACGCCCTCTATGAGGAGCGGGTGATGGACCGGGCCAGCGGCGTGGTCCTCAACAACAATTTGGAAACCTACAAACTCCCCGGCGCGGCGGATATGCCCGAAATCGATGTCGTCTTTATCGACATGCCGGAACGCGGCATCATCGGCGTGGCCGAGCCGGTCACCATTCCCACTGCGGCGGCCATTGCCAATGCCGTAGCCAATGCGCTCGGTGTGAGGATCTCCAGCCTCCCGATCACGCCTGACAAGGTGTTGGCCGCCCTCGGCAAAATCACCGACAAAAACCCCGTTGCCGAGCGCGAGCGCGAACTGGCGGAAGCCTTTGCGCTGGTGGCCGCCGCCTCCACCTCGAAAGGAAGCTCATGAATGCCTTTGCCTACGTCACTGCGCAGACGCCGAAATCAGCGGTCGAACTCGCCGGTGAGGACGGCCGTTTTCTCGCCGGCGGCGTGGACCTCCTCGGCCGGCTGGAAGAGGGCCTCGACGAGCCCAAAATGCTGGTCAACATCAAGGCGCTGCCTGGCACAACCGACATTACGCCCGGACCCGACAAGTGGATGATCGGCGCCAACGTCAAGCTCGCTGCACTCGCCGCCCATCCCGAAATCAACCGCGTTTTTCCCGGTCTGGCCGCCGCTGCCGCCCACGTCGGCTCGCCGCAGATGCGCAATCTCGCCACCATCGGCGGCAACCTTGCCCAGCACTCGCGCTGCTGGTACTACCGGCATCACGACGTGGTCTGCCTGAAAAAGGGCGGTCACCGCTGCTTCGCCCGCTCCGGCGAAAATAAGTACCACTCGCTTTTCACCGCCGCGATGTGCGCCAGCCCGTGTGTTTCCAATCTCGGCGTGGCCCTGACCGCACTCGGCGCCTCCGCCGTGGTCCAGCATCCGGCTCGGGCCATGACGATGCCGATGGCGGACCTGTATGCCTCAGCCTGGAGAAATCCCCGCGTTCACCATTCCCTCCGCCAGGGCGATCTCATCCTCCGCGTGGAGATTCCCGTTCCCGCCGGGGGACGCAGCGTTTATTTGCAGATGGGCGAAAAGGCGGAGTTCGACTGGGCCCTGGTCAGCTGTTCCGCCGCGGCGCAGGTGAGCGGCCGGAAACTGACCAAACCCCGCGTGGTGCTGGGGGCAGTCGCGCCCATCCCCTGGGAAGTGGAGGAGGCCAATGCCCTGCTCGATGGCGGCGACCTGACTGACGAACTCGTCTCGATGGCGGCCAACCGCATTCTCGAAAAGGCCACGCCGCTCGCCCACAACGCCTACAAGATTCCGCTGGCGCACACCCTCATCCGCCGCGCCCTCAACCAGCTTGTGGCCTGAATTTTCCCATGAACTGCGAACCCTGCCGCTACTTCCGGAACAAGAAAATGTTCATCCCGGCGCAGGCCGGTTCGGCGCTGGAACTCGAGCCTGCCGAGCCGATCGTCACGCAGTGCTGGTGCAACCGCACGCTTTCCGAGCTCGGTCACGACGAACGCCTCGCCACCCTGGCCGCCTGCTCCGACCCGGAACGCCGCTGCTTCCAGCGACGGTAAACCCGTCAGCCGCGGTCACCGGAAGAAATTTTTATGGGGGGAAGGTTCGTCCTCGTCCGGCGGCCCATTCATCGCCGGCAGCGGCAGCGCGACCGTAAATGTTGCGCCCTTGCCCGGCCCGGCGCTGTGCACCGCAATTGTCCCGCCGTGCAGCATGACCAGCTCCTTGGTGATCGCCAGGCCCAGGCCAAGGCCGCCCGCGTGGATCCCCGACGGCTCGGCCTGTCCGAAACGGTCGAAAACGGCCGGAAGGAAATCTTTTTCGATGCCTATCCCCGTATCGGTCACCTTGATTTCCACGCCGGTTCCGCGTCGGGAAATTTTCAAGTGCACATATCCGCCCTTCGGCGTGAATTTCACCGCGTTATCGAGCAAATTGCGCAGAATCTGGTGGAGGCGGTGGGGGTCGGCCCGGACCCGCCCGACCGACGGGCTGATCGTATGCTCGACCGTCACGCCCTTGTACTTTGCCTCCGGTGTGATCGTGTCCACGGCGCCGCGCGCCACCTCGTCCAGGGCGAACGTTTTCATCTCCAGGCGGAGCTTCCCCGCGCTGATCCGTGCGGTGTCGACCAAATCCTCGATTAATTTCTTCTGCTCCTCGGCGCTGCGTTTTATGACGGCCAGGCCTTCGCGGAGCCTCTCCGGACTATTGAGGCCCTCTTTTTCCAGCAACGTCGCCTGCAGGTAGACGGCCGCCGGCGGAGTCCGCAGTTCATGCGCCACATTGGCCAGAAACTGGTTCTTCGCCTCGGTGGCCGCCTCCGCCGCCTCCTTCGCTTTTTCCACCGCCTCCTCCGCCTTTTTCTTTTCGGTGTTATCGCGGGTCACCTTCACGTAACCGTACAAACCACCGCGATCGTCGTAGAGCGCGGAAACAATGCCGGTGGCCCAGAACCGGCTGCCGTCCTTGCGCACCCGCCAGCCATCCCCGCTCACCGATCCTGTCTTGCGGGCCGTCTCCAGTTTTTTTGCGGGCACATTCGCCTCACACTCGTCGCGCGGGAAGAGCAGCGCCATGTCCCGCCCGACAATCTCATCGGCGGAGTATCCGTAAATGTGTTCCGCAGCCTTCGTCCAGGTGGAAATGCGGCCATGCCGGTCCAGCATCATGACGGCATACTCCTTCATTTCATCCAGAATGAGCCGGTAATGTTCCTGGCTTTGACGCGACATCCCTTCCGCCCGCTGGTATTCACTGATGTCGATGAAGGTGACGACCACGCCCTCGATTCGATTACCCGCGATGCGATAGGGCAGGATGCGGCGCAGGTAAACCCGGTTGTTGTTGCCGGTGATCTTTTTTTCCAGCGGAACGAGTTTTCGCAGCACCTGCCGGGCATGCGTCTCCAGGTCGCC
>DASRHD010000188.1:0-4716 GCA_035650695.1 Opitutaceae bacterium | reverse complement strand
CCGGTGGTGAGCGTGCCGGTCTTGTCCAGCGCCACCGCGTCGATTTTGGCCAGCTTTTCGATCGCCGCGCCGCCGCGAAAGAGGACGCCATGCCGGGCGCCCCAGGCGATGGCGGCAAGAATCGCCGAGGGAATGGAAAGGACCAGGGCGCACGGGCTGGCCACGACCATCAGGGTCATGGCCCGGTAAAAGGCCGAAAGCTGCCGCGGAGTGTTGTCGAACGCGGGCAGGTGAAAGCCGAACCGCCAGACGAGAAACATGAAAAAGGAGACGCCGATGACGGCATAGGTGTAGCCGGTGCCGAATTTGTCCGTGAAGCGCTCGCTCGGCGCGCGCAACTTCTGCGCCGTCTGGATTAGGCGGATGATTTTCTGCAGCGTGCTCTCGGAAGGCAGCCGCGCGACCGTAAACTCAACCGCGCCCCAAAGGTTGATCGTGCCGCTGAAGACCGTGTCGCCCTCCGCCTTGGCCACCGGCACGGACTCGCCGGTGAGCGCCGACTCGTCGCTTGCGCTCCGGCCCTTCACCACGGTGCCGTCCGCCGGAAACGCCTCACCCGGCTTGACCCGCACCCGGTCGCCGATGCCCAGCTCGGCCACGTCGATTTCACGTTCACTGCCATCCGGCAAAGCCAGGGTGGCGCGCTTGGGCGCGCTCTTGAGCAGCGAACTGACTTCGCGCTGGGTGCGGTCGAGGGCGTATTCCTCCATCGCACCGGCGGCGGAGAACAAAAACAAAAGCAGCACCGCCTCGCCCCAGGCACCGATGCAGACCGCGCCGACCGCCACCGCCAGCATGAGGAAATGGATGTCGAGCTTGAAGGATTTGAGGTTCTCCCAGGAGTCCTTGGCTGCGTCCCAACCGCCGGCGACAAGGCCGGCCAGATAAAAGGCCCGGTGCAACCATGGCACGCCGGGCACCAGGTGCTCGAGAGCGAAGCCGATAATACCGCAGCCGCCACAGATCGTGGCAAAGGCGGTGAGCTCCCGCCACTCCGACTCCGGCTCGGGCTTTTCCGGCGTCAGTTCCGGCCACTCCATCTCGCGCCAGAGCCAGAGCTTTTCCGCGTTTTCGCACATTTCCCGGCCAAGCACGGTGGTCCCGCCTTCCTGGCGGAGGGTAAATCCCGCCGGCGCCGGGGTGCCGCCCGCCGGGGCGAGCCGGGCCTCCACCGCAGCGATGGTGGCGGCGAGTTTTTGTTCCAACGCCGCGAGATCGACCTCGCCAAGCGTGGCCACGGCAATTTTTCGTGAACCGGCATCGACCCGGACGGCGCTCACGCCGGGCTGGGACCGCAAAAAATCCGCGAGCTTTCCGACCCATTCATGACCGGAAGATTTATCTGACATAGACCCTACTACAAACCCGTTCGCCGGCGGGCCGCAAATTCATTTGCACCGTGCGCCGCGCTCTTCATTGCATGACGAATTATCAAATGATCGGGCTCAACGAGCATTCCGGACAGCCACCGCCGCCGCCTGCGCATGCGCCGGCGCTAACCGCAAAAATTTTCGCCGAGACCGGATGGCTGACATCGGCGCTCGGCCTCGAGCATCGCCCGCAGCAGGAGAAAATGGCGCGCGCCGTGGCCGCGGCAGTGGCGGCGGACGAGGCGCTGCTCTTCGAAGCCGGCACCGGCGTGGGCAAGTCGCTCGCCTATCTCCTGCCCGGCATCATCCATGCGGTTGACCAGTCGCGCCAGCTGATCGTTTCCACCCACACCATCTCCCTGCAGGAGCAGCTGGAGACGAAGGACCTGCCGCTTTGTCGGCGGCTTTTTTCTGCGGTGGACGATTTGAAGCCCTATGCCGGGTTCAAGTCCGCCGTGCTGGTCGGCAAGTCAAATTATCTCTGCCCCACCCGGCTCAGCCATGCCCTGGCCGACCGGGCCAGCCTTTTTGCCGACGACGAGTATGCCGAGCTGCAGCGCATCGCCGCCTGGGCCGCGACCAGCCCGACCGGCCTTCGCCATGAACTGCGGCCGCCGCCGCGCGCCGAGGTCTGGGAGGCGGTCAACGCCGATTCCTCCGCCTGTTCGCGCAAGCATTGCGACGGCGAGAAATGTTTTTACCAGCGGGCCCGCGCGCGGTTGCGTTCCGCCCATCTCATCATTGTCAACCATGCGCTGCTTTTCGCCCTGATCAACGCCGGCGGAGCGCGAAGCCAGGCCGCGACCCGCGAGGTGCGCGGCGTGTTGTTCCCCGACGATTTTCTCGTCATCGACGAGGCCCAGACCATGCCGGAGGTGGCGACGGAGAATTTCGGTCTCAGTCTGAGCAGCTATGGCGTGGAGCGGGCGTTGAAATTTCTCTACAATCCAAAAACGCGCCGCGGCCTCCTCCGCAAACATGGCGGACCGGAGGGACAGCAGCTCGTGCTCGATACGCTCGACGCCTCGCGACAGTTTTTTGAATTCCTCTCCAGCACCCTCCTCGCGAAACAGCCGGTGGTGCGCCTGCGCGGGAAGGACGCAGCCGAGCCGCTGCTCGACGGGCCGTTGACCGCGCTGCACCGCCTGGTGGCAAAACAGGCCGACAAGCTCGACGACGGCCGTGAACGTGACGAACTGCTCGAGCAAACGGTGCGGCTCAAAGGACTGGCCGCCGGTCTAAACGAGTGGCTCACCCTGGCCGACCCCGGCCATGTTTACTGGGCCGAGCGCACCGGCCGCCGCCAGACCGTGATCTCGCTGCGCAGCGCGCCGATTGACGTTGCGCCGGAGTTGCGCCGGCATCTCTTCGGCTGCGGCACAAGCGTGACCTGCACGAGCGCGACCCTGGCACTGGGCGGCAGCATGGAGGCTTTCGCCGGGCGCATCGGCGCAGAAGGCGCCCAGGCCGGCGCCGAGACCTCGCCGTTCGACTTCGAGCGTCACATGCGGGTGTATGTCGCCGCCGACGTTCCCCTGCCCTCGCCTCAGGAATCACGGCTGGCCCTCGACGCGCTGGCCGACTGGATCAAATTCTGCACCCTGCGGGTACGCGGCGGCTCGCTTGTGCTCTTCACCAGCTACAGCGACCTCCGCCAGTGCGCGGCCGCGCTGACCGACGATTTCGCCGCGGCGGAACGGCCGCTCCTGCTCCAGGGCGAGGAGCTTTCGCGCACCGAGCTGGCCAGGCGCATGCGGGCGGACGGCAACTGCATTCTTTTCGGGACCGACAGCTTCTGGACGGGGGTTGACGTGCCGGGTGATGCCCTCGCCCAGGTCATCATCACCCGCCTGCCGTTCGATCCGCCGACGCATCCCATCCTTGAAGCGCGAGCCGAGCACATCCGCGAGCGCGGAGGAAATCCCTTCAATGAGCTGACCCTGCCCGAGGCTTTGATCAAATTTCGCCAAGGCGTGGGCCGGCTCATCCGCACCGCGACCGACCGCGGCATCGTCACCCTCCTCGATGCGCGGGTGCTGGCCAAAAGCTATGGGCGGCTCTTTCTTGAGAGCCTGCCCAACCCGAACTGGGAAAAACTTACGCGAGAGACGCGCGCGGCACGATTTCTGCCTTTCGCTTGAAACAATCGTGGTCTAAATTGTCCCGCTTCACATGCAATTGCGCGCCGCCGCCGCCAGCGACATAGGCAAAATCCGCCGCCAAAACGAGGACCGGTACCTCTGCGACGAGGCCGCCGGCCTTTTTGCGGTGGCCGACGGCGTGGGCGGATTGCCGGCCGGGGCCGACGCCGCGCAACTCGCGGTCGACACGGTGATGGAGCTGTATCACGCGGTGCCGGACGGCGAAATTGTCGACCTGATCAAGATCATGCACGAGGCCAACTCTCGCGTCTGGGCCCTTGGCCAGAACCTCAGTCCCGAGCTCGGCATTGCCACCACGCTCACGCTCGGTCTGATCACCGGCGGACAACTTTATCTGGCACATGTCGGCGACTCGCGCTGCTACAGCTGGGGCAAAGGCAAGCTAGAGTTGCTCACCCTCGACCATTCCCTGGAAAACGAAGCCCGGTTGCGCGGCGCGCAGCGCCTGCTGGCCTATTTCGGCGAATCCAGCCGCGCCGCCCTCACCCGCTGTCTGGGCCAGCCCGAACCGCCGGAAGTCGATTTCATTGTCCGGCCGCTCTCGGTCGGGGAACGCATCCTTTTTTGCAGCGATGGCGTCAGTCGCGTCATTCCCGAGGCCGAGCTGGGCGAGATTCTCGGCGCCACCGACGATCCGGCGGCGGGCATGCAAAAAATCGTCGATACGGCCAACGGCCGCGGCGGCCCGGACAACATCACCGGCGTGCTCATCACCATCGATGACAGCGAGTGACCCTGCGCCGCGCTCGGCGCGGTTCGCCGCCATGGTGGCCCGCCAGCCCGCCAACGAACTTTTCCGCTTCAGCCTCGCCCAGGCGCTGCTGGCCGAGGATCGCGGCGCCGAGGCCGTCCCGCATCTGGAATTTTGCGTCGCGAAAAAGACCGACTGGATGATGCCGCGCATCCTTCTCGGCAGGCTCCTGATTCAGCTCGGCCGCCGCGACCGCGCGCGCCCCCTACTGGAGGAAGCGCTGCAGCTGGCGGTGACCCAGCAGCACGAGGACCCGGAGCGGGAGTTGCGTTTGCTGCTGGCGGAATTATGATCGGCAGGCGGCGGATGCCGTCACATAAACGTCACACGATCGAAACAAGTTTCGTCGTGCGCCCGGCAAAAATTTTTTCAAGCTCGCCCATGCGCATCATCCTCACCTCCCATGGTTCGACCGGCGACATTTATCCGGTCA
>DASRHD010000187.1:0-15723 GCA_035650695.1 Opitutaceae bacterium | reverse complement strand
GGACACGTCTGCCGCGACTTCGACGCCACCGAGACGATCTGGGCGTTTTTCAAGGCCCATCCCAAGCCGTGATCCGCTTGGGTGGGGTCGCAAGAAAGTTTGCCGCGAGGCCGAACAAAGACCAGGCTCACCCGCAGCATGAGCCGTCCAGCTTCTGCACCTTATCCGGAAAACCGTCTCAAAACCCTGGCCGCCGGCGAGCGCCCGCAGGAACGGCTGGAAAAACTCGGAGCCGCCGCGCTCAGCGATTCCGAGCTGCTCGCCATGCTGCTGCGCAGCGGCACACGCGGCCACGATGTTCTCACCCTTGCCACGCGCCTGATCGCCGAGGCCGGTTCGCTCGCCGGACTGATTGCCTGGCGCGAAGGCGACTTCCGCAAACTGAAAGGCATCGGGCGGGTCAAGGCGCTCCAGCTCATGACCGTCATGGAGGTGGCCCGCCGGGTGGTCGGCCAGCAGACGGGCGAGGCGCCGCTGCTCAACCGCGCCGATCTGGTCGCGGCCTATCTCGCGCCGGTCGCCGCCGGCCTCGAGGTGGAAAAATTCTGGGTCTTGTGCCTGAATCGGAAGAACCGCCTGCTCAAGCGCATCGAAGTGACCTCCGGCACCGCCGCGAGCACCCTGGTTCATCCGCGTGAAGTCTACCGCGCCGCCATGCGTGAGGGTGCACTCGCGGTGGTCTGCGCCCATAACCATCCATCGGGCGATCCTGCGCCCAGCGGCGCCGACGTCCAGGTGACACGCCAATTGCGCGAGGCGGCCAAGATCGTCGACATCGAGCTGATTGATCATGTCATTGTGGGCCGGGCTGCGGCCGATCCTGCCGGCGCTGGATTCTACAGCTTTCGCGCCGCCGGCCTGATTTGAACCGGCCGGCTGACAAAAAATCCTTGAATTCCGCCCGGCGACTGGAGAGCGTTGCCCTTCCGCGCTCGGTGGGATACTCAAGTGGCCAACGAGGGCAGACTGTAAATCTGCTGGCTTACGCCTTCGATGGTTCGAATCCATCTCCCACCACCATTTCGCGCGGTCCGGTCAAATTGTCCGCTCCACCGGCAATCCGCGGAGTCCGGCTTGCCCGGGCCGGTCAATCCGGCGCCGCGGCACGTGAAAACCTCACTCCGAGCGGATGCAAGGAGTTCGGAATCTTGAAGATCACCATTTTTTGCCAAGCTAATGCCAATTTATGGTTTTAGGCGTTGACAACCGCTTTTGCCCGCCGCCACCCTTTCCTCTGAACGTCCAGTAACGTTAACCCTCAAATACCCCCCAACATGAAATGGATCACCCCCGATTTTGAAGAGATTCCCGTCAGCATGGAGTGCTCGGCTTATTCCGGAGATGTCGACGAGTTCGATGTCTGACGCCGGTTAAGACGTCCCCCTTTTTTGAGCGCCGCGGAAGCCTCCGCGGCGTTTTTCTTTGCTGAAGCCGCCCCAGCGCATCTCGCCATCCCGCCGGAAAAGGGATCTTAATTTTGTAACGTATTATATTACAAATTTCCGCGCCGCCGGTAGGGCGGCCAGAATTCGGCTATTGCGGATTTTCCCGGTACGTCACGGCATCGCCGGTGAAGGGAGCGGCGGCATCCTGGAGGGAATCGACGATGCGGGTCAGCCGGTCGCGGAAGGGCGAGAACGCGCAGGCCGGGTCGGTGCTGGCCGCATCACCGGTCAACAATGCAGCCTGGCAGCGGCAGCCGCCGAAATCGATTTCGCGGAACTCGCAGCTCCGGCATGGTTGTGGCATCCACTCGGTGCCACGAAAACGGTTGAACGATTCCGATTCGGCCCAGATCCAACGCAGCGGCTTCTGGCGGACGTTTTCGAAATGCAGCGATTTGATTTCGCCGGCGGTCGGACAAGGCAGGACATCGCCGCGGGGATTGACGGTGAGATGGCGGCTGGCCCAACCGTGCATGCAGGGCTTGGGTTTCTCGGCGTAATAATCGGGCGCCACGAAAATGACCTCCATCCGGCCCTGCAACCGCTCCTTGGCGGCGAAGGAAATGCCGACCGCCTGGCGGATCTGCTCGCGGGTGGGCAGGAGGGCGAGCCGGTTTTGGAAGGCCCAGCCGTAAAACTGGACATTGGCCAACTCGAGCCGTTCCGCTCCCACCCTTTCCGCCAGGGCGATGATCTCGGGCAGGCGGCCGATGTTCGCGCGGTGCAGCACGACATTGAGGGTGAGCGGAAAGCCGAGCTCGCGCACCAGCGCGGCGGCCTCGAGTTTTTTTCCGTGCACCTTGGTGCCGGCAATGAGATTGGCCAGCGGCTCGTCGTCGGACTGGAAGCTGATCTGCACGCTGTCCAGCCCGGCGGCTTTCAGCTTTTCCGCCCGTTCCCGGCTCAGTCCGACGGCGCTGGTGATGAGGTTGGAATAAAGTCCGGCCGCGCGCGCCGCCGCCACCAGATCCGCCAGATCGGGCCGCTGCAGGGGTTCGCCGCCGGAAAAACCGACGTGGAGCACGCCCATTTCCGCCGCTTCCCGCAGCACGCGGTGCCATTCGCCGGTGTCCAGCTCGTCGCCGACCGGAGGCAGGCTCGTCGGGTTCGAGCAGTAAGGACAGTGCAGCGGGCACCGGTGGGTCACCTCGGCGAGCAGGCTGAAAGGTCGTGGAATGGAGCGGACCATGGCGGTCTCAGCCGTGGGCGGTGGAGGTTTCGAGGAGGTTGACCGCCCGCAGCCGGTCAAGATAGGCGACGACGTCCCGGGCGATGGCGTCGGCCGGCGCCTGGTACTTGGCCGCGAGTTGGGAGATGATTTCCTCCAAGGTCAGGTCGCCGCGGCAAAGGTCGACGATCGCCTCGCCGGTGGCGTTGAGCACGAGCACCCCCTCCGGATAAAGCAAAATCGGACGACCGGTGACCTTGTCGGCCTGCAACCGGGCGCGGGCGGACAATTTCGGGCGTTCCGTGGGAGAGAGCGGCGACATGGCGGAAACGGTCAAGCGTAAGCGAGCTGGATGGCGTCGAGCATGGCCCAGAGCAGGTCGCATTTGAAGGAGAGCGCCCGCACCGCCGCCGCCTGCAGCTCCGGCGTGTCGCAGTATTTCACGGTCAAACCCAGACCTTCGCCAGAATCGGCCTTGGCCTGCACCACCCGGCTGCGAAAATAGTCAAAGCCCCACGGCTTGACCCAGGGATAATATTTGGGGAAGGCCTCGAGGCGTTTGGCCATGATGTCGGGCGCGAACATTTCCGTGAGCGAGGAGGAGATGGCGACCGGCCAAGGTTTCGTGCGGGTGAAATTCACATAAGCATCGACCGCGAACCGTACCCCGGGCACGACGTGACGTTCATCCCAGATTTCTTTTTCGCTCAGGCCGCAGGCCCGGCCCAGGCGGATCCACGCCTCGATTCCTCCGGTGCCCGGCTTCAAGCCGTCATGGTCGCTGATGCGGTGCAACCAAAGGCGGCGCACCTCCCGGATAGGGCAGTTGGAGATGATGGCGGCGTCCTTGATCGGAATGCTGCGCTGATAATAGAACCGGTTCGCCACCCAGCCGCGGATGGCTTCGCGATCGAGCTGGCCAGCGTTCATCCGCACATGGAAAGGATGCAGATGATGATAATTTCTGGTGCCGACGGCGCGCAACCGGGCAATAAATTCCGCTTTGCTCCAGACTTTGATGCTCATATTCAGATGCTGATTTGCCGGCCGTCGCGGCCGATTTCCAGGCCGGCGGCGAGCACGGCGGCGTGCTCGGGGGATCCGTGGCGCAGGATGGGGTTGGTATTGTTGAGGTGAAGGTAGATTTTATGGCGGACAGAGGCCAGTCCGGCGAGCTGTTTCAGGCTGCCGTTCGGGCCGGAAATCGGCAGGTGCCCCATTTTTTTTGCCGGTGCGGTGCCCACCCCGGCCCGGCGCATTTCGTTTTCCGACCAGAAAGTTCCGTCGAAGAGCAAAACATCACAACCCCCGAGCAGATGGGCGATGCGGTCGTCGATCGCGGCCACGTCGGGAAGAAACAGCACGCTGCCGCGCGTGCGTTCGTCGCTAATGCGGTAGCCGACGCAATGACCCGGGGCCGAGGCGCCGCCGTGGCGGACGAAGCGCGGCGGTTTGCCGGGCAGTCCGACCGCCTGGTAGCGCAGGCCGCTGGGCGAACCGTCGCGGCAGAGCAGCGGCGCCAGCCGAGAGGGCGGCGTGATCCAGCGTACGCCGCAAAAGGCCCGGAGCACACGGTCGAGGGCGAGGCCGCGAGTCAGCGTACGGCGGACGCGCGGGGTGGCGTGAACGGGGAGTTTTTCGCCTTCGCGCAACAGAAACAGGCCGAGGGTATGATCGAGATCGGCGTTCGTCACCAGCACGCCCTCGATCGGGGTCGAGCGCCGGCGGGTTTTCGACGGATGCAGCGGCGAAAAACCCTCGAGCTGGCCGCGCAAGTCCGGCGAGGCGTTGAGCAGAAACCAGCGACGGCCATCGGCGCTGACCGCGACCGACGACTGGGTGCGCGGAAGGACGCCGCCCCGGCCCCGCCGCGCCTCCCGGCAGTTGGCGCAGTTACAGTTCCATTGTGGCACCCCTCCGCCCGCGGCCGTGCCCAAAAGAATGATTTTCATGGCGGCAATCAGGGGTAAGGGTTCATGGCGGGCAAGCGGCGTGGCCGCCCGAAAGGGGGCGGCAAGCTCCTCAACGCCCGCCGCCGGAGTCAAGGCATTTTGCCAAGACAGCTCTCGCTTTCGAGTGCCGAACCGGTACAAGGACCCTGATAAAGTCATGCATGAGCTGTTGAAACACCCCTTCGTCAACGGCGTGCTGCCGCATCTGCTCACGATTGCGGGCTTTCTTCTCGCCCTGTTTCTGGTCGCGCGCCTGATGAGCGAAAAACGCCAGCCGGGCAACACCGTCGCGTGGCTGTTGGTCATCGTCCTTATTCCCTACGTGGGTGTGCCCCTCTTCCTCCTTATCGGCGGCCGCAAGCTCAAACGCCTGAGCGCCCGCAAGCTTCCCCTCTGCCCCGTGCTGCCTGGCAACCGGCACATGCACTACACCGGCGCGGCTTCAGCCACGGCGCAAACGGTCATCGCCGCCGGGGCGTGCCCGCCGGTCGGCGGCAACAGCATCCGGCTGCTCACCACCGGCGAGGACGCCTATGCCGCGTTGGAGGAAAATATTCTCGGGGCCAGGCATTCGATTCACATCACCACCTTCATCCTCGGTCGCGACGATGTCGGTCGCCGGCTGGTGCGGCTGCTGGCCCAGCGCGCCCGCGAAGGGATCAAGGTCCGGCTGCTGCTTGATGCCGTCGGCTGCATCTTTTCCGGCCGCGGTTTCGTCGATCCGGTCCGGAAATCGGGAGGCGAGGTTGTGCGCTTCCTGCCCATGCTGCCGCTGCAATCACGCTGGTCGGCCAATCTTCGCAACCACCGCAAAATCGCCGTCTTCGATCACCAGCGCGCGATCGTCGGCGGCCACAATCTCGCCCGCGAATACATGGGACCGACTCCCTACCGAAAACGCTGGCACGACTTCGGTATCGTTGTCGAGGGGCCCGGAGCGGCGTTGATCAACGAGGTATTTCTCGCCGACTGGAGCTTCGCCAGCAAGGCCGACCCGGCCGCGCTGCACCGCGAGATTCCGGACGAAATCGGCGTCTCGCGCGGCAAGAGCGAATTGCAGGTGGTGGCGAGCGGCCCCGACGTGGAGGGCGATCCGTTGTACGAGGCCTTGATCTCGATGATCCAGGAAGCCGAGCGCAGCGTCTGGATCGTCACGCCTTATTTCATTCCCGACGAGGTGCTCTTCCGCTCGCTCCTGGTCAAGGCCCGCGCCGGCCGGGATGTCACGCTCATCGTCCCGTTGCGCTCCAATCACCCGGTCACCGATTACGCTCGGCGTTACTACCTGCGCGAGCTGGCCCGGGCCGGGGCGCGGATCCGTCTCTTCCATCACGGCATGCTTCACAGCAAGGCCGTGATCGTGGACGACCGGCTCGCCGTGATGGGCTCGGCCAACTTCGACCTCCGCAGCCTGTTTGTGAATTTTGAGATCGGCGTGCTGATTTATTCCGAGCGCGACGTCCAGGCGATGAAGGGCTGGGCCACCGATCTGTTCAATCAGAGCCATGCGCCGCGGGTGGAGCGCGCGCGAAAAACCCGTCATCTCGGCAATCTCGCCGAAGACCTCAGCCGCCTGCTCGCACCGCTGCTTTAACGGCTCACCGCTGCCGGTTCGCCCGCCGCCGGCTTCGCGGGGTGCCCCTTGGCCGCGGCCGACTGCATGAGCTTGTAGTCGACCGAGTCACGCAACGCCTCCCAGCTCGCCTCGATGATATTGTCGCTGACCCCGACCGTGCCCCAGATGCCGTGGGCATCGCCGCTCTCGATCAGCACGCGGGTGCGCGCGTTCGTGCCCTGCTTGGTCTCGAGAATGCGGACCTTGAAGTCGCGCAGCTCCATCTCCTTGAGCTCGGGATAAAATCCGTCGAGGGCGAGGCGCAGCGCCTTGTCCAGCGCGCCGACCGGGCCGGTGCACTCGGCCACGGTGTGAAGGACCTTTTCGCCGATCTTCACCCGCACGGTGGCCTCGGCCGTGAGTTCGCCGCGATGACGCTCGATGATGACGCGATAGCCCTCGATTTCATAGAACGGGCGGCGCTGGCCGAGATGTTTGGCCACGAGGAGCTTGAGCGAAGCGTCGGCCGCTTCGAACTCGTAGCCGCGGAACTCGAGCTCCTTCAGCTCTTCGATCAGGCCCTTGAGGGCGGAAGATTTTTCGTCGAGCTCGAAGCCGAGTTCGCGCGCCTTCATCACCAAGCTGCTGCGGCCGGCCATGTCGGAGACGAGCACGCGGGTGCGGTTGCCGACGAGGGCGGGATCAATGTGCTCGTAACTGCGCGCGACCTTGGAGGCGGCGTTGGCGTGCAGACCGCCCTTGTGGGCGAAGGCGGAGGCACCGACGAAAGGCGCCTTCGGATCGGGCCGGAGATTGGCCAGTTCGTCGAAGAAGAGCGCGAGCTCGCGCAGCGCGGATAGGTTGGGCGCGCAATGCGCCGTGCGGCCCATTTTCAGGAAAAGGTTGGGCAGGATCGTGGTGAGATTGGCATTGCCGACGCGCTCGCCGTAACCGTTGGCCGTGCCCTGGACGAGGGTGGCGCCAGCGGCGACGCCGGCGAGGGAAAGGGCCACGCCCAGGCCGCCGTCATTGTGGCAGTGCACCCCGACCTTGTCGCCGCCAAATTCGGAGACAACGCGGCTGACGATGGACTTGAAATCATCGACCATCATGCCGCCATTGGTATCGCAAAGGGTGAGATTGCTCGCGCCGCCGCGCAGGGCCGCCGCCAGCGTTTTCAAGGCATAATCCGGATTGTCGCGGAAGCCGTCGAAGAAGTGTTCCGCGTCGTACACCACCTCGCGACCCTGGGCGGTGAGGTAACGGATGCTGTCCTCGATCATGGCGAGGTTCTCCTCCGGCGTCGTGCGGATGATCTCGAGGACGTGCAGCAGCCACGTCTTGCCGACGAGGGTGAGCACGGGCATGCCGCTGTCGAGCAGGGTGCGCAGCTGCGGATCCTCCTCCGCCTTCACCCCGGCGCGGCGAGTGGCACCGAAGGCAGCCAGCCGGGCATGTTTCAGCCGCAGGTTTTTCGCCTCGGCGAAAAAGGCGATGTCGCGCGGATTCGAGCCGGGGAACCCGCCCTCGATATAATCCATGCCGAAAGCATCGAGTTTTTCCGCGATGCGCAGCTTGTCGGCGACGGAAAAGCTGATGCCCTCGCCCTGCGTGCCATCACGGAGCGTGGTGTCGTAGATTTTGGTGGTGGATGCGGCCGGATTTTTCATGTTTTTAAAAAACAAAACCCCGGGGTTTTGACCCGGGGCTTCAGCGGTTAGCGGCGTGGCGGTGGTGCTTACGCCGAGTCTCCGTGCCCGGGCCGGGGCGCGTTAATAATGATCGCGATGGCGATAATCGAGAACGAAGACATCAAATCCAAACAAAACCATCCGGCGGCGTTTGTCGATGCTGATTTTATCGGGGAAAACCGGAGAGCGGCGGCGGTCATTTCCCCGCGTGAGCCTGCAGGCGGTCCAGACTTGCGCGCGCCGCGGCGAACGTGGGGTCGAGGCGCACTGCTTCCTCGAACTGCATCACCGCTTCCTCCGTGCGGCCGGAGTCGGCCAGGGCCGTGCCCAGATTGAAACGGGCCCGCACATTGTTCGGGTTGAGCCGCACCGCCTCCCCAAACTGCGCGAGCGCCTCGGGCAGCCGGCCGGTCTGGGCCAGTGCTCCGCCAAGGTTGTTGTGCGCCTCGGCAAAACCCGGTTCCAAACGGAGAGCCTTTTCGTACTCCGCCACCGCCTCAGGCAAGCGGTTGGATAAAAGGTAGGCATTGCCGAGATTGTTGTGCGCCCGCGCAAGGCCAGGATCCAGCTGCAACGCCCGCCGGTATTCTGCGATGGCCGCCTCCGTCCTGCCTTCCCGGGCCAGTGCGATGCCCAGGTCATCGTGGACCTCGGCGTTGCCGGGCTCCAGCTGCAAGGCCTCCCGATACTGCGTGACGGCGTCGTCCGTCCGGCCGGTTTGCGCAAACACCAGCCCGAGGTTGTAATGGGCGTTGGCGTAATCCGGCTTGAGCCGGATCGCCTCCTGAAACTGCGCGACGGCGTCGGCGACACGTCCGACCTGAAGCAGCGCATTTCCGAGGTTGTTGTGCGTGTCGGCATGGTTCGGACGGTTGGCCATGCTTAAGGTATAGTGCTCGATCGCCTCCGGATACTGGCCGAGGCGGGCCAGAATCAGCGCGAGGTTGTAGTGCGCCTCGGCGTAATCCGGCTTGAGCCGGATCGCCTCCCGGAATTGGGCGAGGCCTTCAGGAATGCGGTTCGCATCGACCAACGCGCCGCCCAGGCTGTCGTGGGCGAAAGCGCATTCCGGACGCTTGGCCACCGTGTCGCTCCAGATCGCCAGCTCGGTCCGAAAGTCCTGATTGCGGCGCCAGGTCGTCACGCCAAGCGCCATGGCCAGCGCGCCAAACACGACCAGGCGCCGATTGCCCAGCAATGCGTAGCCCGCAAACACCAGGGCGGTCACCACCGGCACCAGCGCGAGGTACATCCGGTGCTCGACGATCATCTGCGAGGTTCCCGGGAGAAGGGAGGTCGGAGCCAGAATGGCCAAAAACCACACGCCCAGAAATCCCGCCGCCGGGGCGCGCCAGAGTGCGATCGCCGTGCCGGCGATCAATCCCATCATCACCGGCACATAGGGCGCCACTTCAAGCCAGTTTCGGATCCAAAAAAATCCATATTCAAAAATCAGCGGATGCGGCCAGAAAGAAAGCCGGAGATAATGCGGAACCGCCTCTACCTGGGTCAGCCAGTAGGCCGGCCAGGAAAGGCCGATTTCATAGCTAAATGCGCCGTTGCGGTCGCCGCCCGCGCCGAGCACAAGCGCGCCCAGGAGCAGCCAGGTTGCGCCCAAGCCGAGGTAGAGCCGCCAGCGCCGCCGCCAGGCTGCGCCAAACGTGCCGGCGGCAAAAGTGCGGTCATACAGAAACAGTATCAACGGCGCCGATACCATCACCTCTTTTGTCGCCATGCCGAGGAGGCAGCAGAAGATGGAGGCCAGAGACCAGAAGCCACGGGACGCACCTTTGCCGCCGTCTGATTGCTGATCATCGACCGCGGACGACTCGATTGCGCGGATGAAACAATAGAGGGTGAGCAGATAAAAAAGGCCCATCATCGACTCGGCGCGCTGCACGACGTAGGTCACCGCCTCGACCTGCAGTGGATGCAGCAGCCAGATTGCCGCCACCGCCAGGCCCAGTTCGGTGGCCACACCGCTGTATCGCGACCGCAGGGCGGGCAGCAGCAGCGTCCGCCGCACCACGCCGAACAAGACCAGCCCGGCGAGAAGATGAATTGCTAGATTGAAAAGGTGGTAGCCCCACACCGTCGTTCCGCCGAGGGCATAGTTGGCGGCAAGGGAAAAGTTGACCAGCGGGCGGCCGGTGGAGGTCACCTCCGGCGGGGGCGCCAGCACCGGACCGAGCGGCCAGAGGTGGCGGATCGACGGGTTTTCCAAAATGGAGGAAATATCGTCGTAGAGAAACGGAACGGAAAAACTGTTTGCATAAGCAACCAGCGCGGCGAGGACCAGCGTCACGCCCCCGGAAAACCGGAGCGAATCAAACGCGGGGCGCGGCCGAGGCTTGATGGACGCCTTTGTCACGCTTTCGATGAAAACGACGGCACGGCGCCGGACAATCCCGCAAAAGCCGCGTCACACCGCATGCGCCTCGATGAACGCCTTGATCGCCGCGGTGTCGGCGCGCACCCGATGCTTCACCACCGGCCGGGACTTGAGTTCCTCCAGGCTGGGATGGGTCGGCGCGGAACCGATGGCGCGCTGGATGACGTCGGGAAATTTCGCCGGACTGGCGGTGGCAAGGACGACGCTGACACGGCTGCGGTCGAGATCTTTGAAGCCGCAGGCGGTGTGGGGGTCGGCGATATAGCCGTAGGTGCGGTGAACGCGCCGGATGATTTCCGGAATTTCACCATCGGAACAGCGCGAGGCGGTGAAACTGTCGCGGTTGAAATTCTCGAAGCGGTATCCGCCGTCGAGGCGGAATTTCTGCAGCACCTCGCGCACCCGCGCTGGGTCGCCGCCGACGCTGTAATAGAGAAAGCGCTCGAAATTCGACGCCACCTGGATGTCCATGGAAGGAGCGAGGCTGGGCCGCACCTCGCCGAGCCGGTAATCGCCGGTGGTGAAAAGGCGATAGAGGATGTCGTTCTGGTTGGTGGCGACCTTGAAACTGCGGATGGGCACGCCCATTTTCCGCAGCATCCAGCCGGCGAGGACGTTTCCGAAATTGCCGGTGGGGACGACGAATTCCAGATTTTCCCGCGCCGCCCCGGGCAGGCGCAGCCAGGCGTAGAGATAATAAACGCTCTGGGCCAGGACCCGCGCCAGATTGATGGAATTGACAGCGGAGAGGCGGTGCCGGGCACGGAAATTCTGGTCGCCAAAAACCTCCTTCAGCGCCGCCTGGGCGTCGTCGAAAGTCCCGTCGATGGCGAGGGCGAAAACGTTGGCCGCGCCGGTGCAGGCCATCTGCCGTTCCTGCAATGGCGAGACCCGGCCGTCGGGATAAAGGATAAAAATGGCGGTGCCGGGCTTGCCGAGCAGACCATGGATGGCGGCGGCGCCGGTGTCGCCGGAAGTGGCGCCGAGGACGTTGATCGATTCATGCCGCGTGGCGCACTGCCATTCGTAAAGATTGCCGAGGAGCTGGAGGGCGAAGTCCTTGAAGGCAAGGGTCGGGCCATGAAACAGCTCCAGCACGTAGGTGCGCTCGTCGAGCTTCACCAGCGGAGCAATGTCGGAACGCTCGAATTGGGTGTAAGATTTCGCCACCAGATCGTGCAGCAGGTCCGGATCGCATTCGGTCGCAAACCGCCGCAAAAACTCGAAGCAGAGCTCGACGTAGCCGAGCTTGGCAAAGCGGCCGAGGTCGCGGCTGAGATCGGGCAGCGATTCGGGCAGAAAGAGGCCGCCGTCGGGCGCGAGGCCCACGGCCACCGCCTCCAAAAAGCCGAGCGGCGGAGTCTGGCCGCGGGTGGAGATGAATTTCATGAGATCAGAAGTCAGAGATCAGAGATCAGCCGTTAGATGGCGCTTCGGCGCGATATGGTTTTTAGCAAAAATGAATTTGGTTCACGCATCGTGCCGCCCAGCATCTTGCCAACCTCAATGAGCTGAGCGGAAAGCGAGCTTAAGTCATCGCAAGAAATGTAACCATGTTTTTGTGCACATCGCAGCCAGTGCTCGGTCTCGTGAAGTTCCGCGTCGGTGTCCGAAAGTTTGCTTATGAAGTGAGCTTCATAGCGGCGTTTGGACCAAGCCTCGGCGATGTTTGCACCCACCGAGCGCGACGAACGGCGGATTTGATCGGTCAACGCGTACCGCTCTTCCGGCGGCCAGTCTCGAGAGAGTTCAAAGATGCGCAGGCCAAGCGTGAATGCCTTTTGGTAAACGATAAGATCAGAAAAATGGTTTATTGCTCCACTCATCTGACTTCTGATTTCTGACCTCTGAACTCTGCTCCTAACCTTTCTCCAGCCCGAATGCTTGATGGGCCACGCGGGCGGCCTCGTCGGCGCGCTCGAGGCCGATCACAACCGAGATTTTGATTTCCGAGGTGCTGATCAGCTCGATGTTGACGCCGGCCGCGGCCAGGGCCTGAAAGAGCGTGGCGGCCACCCCGCTGTGGGTCTTCATGCCGACGCCGACCACCGAAAGCTTGGCAATACGGCCGTGAACCGCGACCTGGCCGCCGCCGAGGGCCTGCAGCACCGGCTCGAGCGCCTTGACTGCGCGATCCGTGTCGCCCTGCGGCACTGTGAAGGTGAGATTGGCCACGCCCTGCCGGCCGACGTTCTGCACAATCATGTCGACGATGATGTTGGCGTCGGCCAGGGCGCGAAAAACCCTGGCGGCCGAGCCGGGCTTGTCGACAATGTTGCTGACGATGATCTTGGCCTGGTCCTTGTCGACGGCGACGCCGCGCACGACGACTTGTTCCATGTAGGCGACTTCTTCTTTCACGATGGTTCCGGGGTTGTGGTTGAAGGATGATCTGACTTCGAAAATGACTCCATATTTTTTGGCGAACTCGACCGAGCGCGACTGCATGACCTTGCTGCCGGAAGAGGCGAGCTCGAGCATTTCGTCGTAGGAAATCTCCGCCAGCTTGCGGGCGTCCTTCACCACGCGGGGATCGGCGGTGTAGACGCCGTCGACATCGGTGTAGATTTCGCAGATGTCGGCCTTGAGCGAGGCGGCGAGGGCGATGGCGGTGAGATCGGAGCCGCCGCGGCCGAGGGTGGTGATCTGTCCGTCGTCGTTGATGCCCTGGAAGCCGGCGACGATCACGACCCGGCCGGCTTTAAGGTCCTTTTCAATGGGGGAGGAATCGATCGTCCGGATCTTCGCCTTGGTGTGGACGGTGTCGGTGAAGATGCCGGCCTGGGCGCCGGTGTAGCTGATGGCGTCGACGCCCACGCCATGCAGGGCCATGGCGGTGAGCGCGATCGTCTCCTGTTCGCCGATGGCGAGAAGCTGGTCGAGCTCGCGGTCGCTAGGATGGGCGCAGACCGATTTGGCGCGAGCGATGAGTTCGTTGGTTACACCGGCGCGGGCCGAGACGACGACGACGAGTTCGTTGCCCTCGTCGCGGGCGGCCTTGAGGCGCTCGGCGACTTTCTTGATGCGTTCGACGTCACCCACGGAGGTGCCGCCGTATTTCTGGACGATGCGGGCCATGAATCAGGGAAGGGTTGAGAGCTGAAAGGTGAAGGTCACTCGGTGAATTCGCCGATCCGGAGCAGGAGCGGCTTTTCCAGAACGCTGGAAAGCCGGGCGAGGCTGGCCAGGGTGGCGCGGATGGCGCGCTCGTCGCTCTCATGGGTGGTGAGGATAAGCTCGGCGGCGTTCCGCCGGCCGGAAGCGGTCTGGATGACGCTGGCGATGCTGACGTGGTGGCGGGCGGTGACGGTGGCGACCCGGGCGAGGACGCCGGGCTGGTCGCGCACGGTCAGCCGCAGGTAGTAACGACCGCGCAGATGTTCCGGCGGGGCGAGGCGCAGGCCGTTGTCGCCGCGGGCGTGCAGGTCGGGGGCCTCTTCGGGCAGGGCCACGGCCTTGCCGGTGGTGAGCAGGGTGATGGCGTCGGCGATGTCGCTGATCACCGCGCTGGCGGTGGCGTCCTGGCCGGCGCCGCGGCCGATGTAGGTGGTGGTGCCGACGACGTCGCCGGTCACGGAGATGGCGTTGAACACGCCGTTGACGTTCGCCAGGACGCGATCGCGCGGCAGCAAGGTGGGATGGACGCGGAGGAAGATTTCGTTTTCCCGAAAGTCCCGCGTGATGATGGCGAGGAGCTTGATCCCGTAGCCGAGCTGGGCGGCAGTGCGGAGATCAACCTGGGTGATGCGTTGGATCCCTTCGACGACCATCTGGCCGGGACGCACCCAGGCGCCATGGGCAAGATAGGCGAGAATCGACGCCTTGTGGGCGGTGTCCCAGCCCTCGACATCGAGCGATTCGTCGGCTTCGGCGTAACCGAGACGCTTTGCGTCGGCGAGAATATCGGCGTATTCGGCCCCTTCCTGCGCCATGCGGGTGAGGATGTAATTGCAGGTTCCGTTGAGAATACCGTAAATCAGCTTGAAGCGGTTGGCGACCAATCCCTCGCGCAGAGCCTTGATGATGGGAATGCCGCCGGCGACCGACGCTTCGAAAAGGAAATGCCCGCCGTTCTTGCGCGCGGCGGCGAAAATCTCCGCGCCGTGCTCGCAGAGCAGCGCTTTGTTGGCGGAAACGACGATTTTGCCGCGGCGAAGCGCGGCGAGGGTGACCTCGCGCGCCAGGCCGGTGCCGCCGATAAGCTCGCAGACGATGTGCACGGCCGGATCGGTGGCGACAGCAAGAGCGTCGGTGGTGAGCTTCGCCGCGGGAATGCTGACGGCGCGCTTTTTCTTCAAATCGCGGACCGCGACGCGATGAAGGGCGAAGCGGGCACCGAGGCGTGCTTCCAATTCGGCGCGCGAGCGGCTGAGGTGCTTCCACACGCCCTGCCCCACCGTGCCAAGGCCGCACAGGCCGATGTTGATGACCGGCGGCGGGCTCATGACGCCGCCTCCCGGCGTTTGCTGAACTTATTTTCCGTACCGTTAAGCAGGCGGACGATATTGGCCCGGTGACGAATGATGACAAAAAGCGCAATCACAGCCGAGAGCCATTGCAGTAACGGAAAGGGACTGAGAAAAAAGGCGGAAGCGGGCAGCGCCACGGCGGCCAGGATCGAGGCCAGTGAAACATAGCGCGAGGCATAAAAAATGATGATCCAGACCGCGCCAGCGATGAGCGTCTCATAGGGCAGCAGCACGAGAAAGCCGCCGGCGGCGGTGGCCACGCCTTTACCGCCGCGAAATTTCAGAAAACAGGAAAAACTGTGGCCGAGAATAGCCGCGACGAGACCCACGATGGCGATCTGATACCAATGCGGCGCGGTATTAACGAACGTGTATGTTTTTCCGGTGGCAAGAACAGTCACTGTCGACTTATAAATCAAAAATCTGGGCCATCCAGCGGCCAACGCCCCCTTCAGCGCATCCAACGAAAAAGCCAGATATCCCGGCCCCTTGCCGAGGGTGCGCAGGACATTGGTCGCGCCGGGATTTTTGCTGCCGACCTCAAAGATGTTCACGCCCTTGGCCCGCGCGATCAGGTAGCCGAAAGGCAGCGAGCCCAACAAATAACCTACGACCGCGGCGATGAGAAGCGGGACGAGCATGGAAAACTCAAATTGTCATGCTGAGCGCCAGCGAAGCATCCAGAACGATACTGTTTGATCGGTTCATGATGGAGGGGAAGAAATTACTTCGCTCGCTGCTTCGTTCAGAAATGATGTGATTAAAGGGCGGCTTGGTTAGAGCTGGACAAACTTGGCCAGCTTGATGGCGGGATGACCCTTGATTTCCTTGCGCGCAGCCTCGCTCGGCTCGGTGTCCACGCGCACGACCATGTAGGCGGTACCGCCGGGGGTGAGCCGGCTGAGCGACATGTCGGCGATGTTGACCTTGTCCTTGCCGAGGATGGTGCCGATCGTGCCGACCATGCCGGGCTAGTCGACGTTCTCGAGCACGAGCAGCTTGCCGTCGGCCAGCACCTCGACCTCGCGGCCGTTGATGTTGACGATGCGCG
>DASRHD010000186.1:0-11494 GCA_035650695.1 Opitutaceae bacterium | reverse complement strand
TCCGACAATTACGACGACGCCTACAAGAGCAGCCCGGCGTGGGATCCGGCCATCGTCGCGCGCCGGCCCGATGGCGAGCTGTGGCTGAGCCACAACTGGACCGGCGAACAATCTTACATTATCGGCCTCGCCAAGTACATGGCCGGCCCGGGGCCGGACCGCATCCGCTATTCCTGCGAGCGCTACCGCCTGCACGACACGTTGCTGATCGACGTGCTTTCCTATTATTCGATCCGCAACGACTGGGACCCGCAGCATCCCGCCAGCGGCGTGAAGAATCTGGTCGAGGGCCGCTACAAGGTTCTGGACGGATTCAAGCAGCGCGGCATCGACGTCATCTCCGAGCAGATGCGCTACGCCTTCATCGGGAAATTGTCCGTCAGCGACAACGGCCCGATCAGCGGCGCCTCACCCTTCGGCGGCGATCCAATCCCTCTTTTCGCCACCATTTTCCGCCATTCTGCGATCTGGGGCCTGCGCGGCTTCGCCTCCGGCGACGCGCAGCGGCAGGATTCGTTTTTCTGGAATGGCCATGCCTTTCCCGGAATTTCCTCCGGGTCGCTCGACCACGTGGTGGAATTTTATTACGGCGTGCTTGTGCCCTGGTTCCAGGTGCACTCCCGTGACGTCGAGTCGTTCCGCCGCGAGGGCGAGCGGACCATCATCGGCCTCGCCGGCAACACCACGATCGAGCTGGATCGCAATGCCAACCGCTACGCCATCACCGTCAACGGCGTCGAGGTGGCGCGCGACGGCGACACCTTCTGCCCGGTGGGCGACGATCGCATCGCGTTTTATTCGAAAAACGACAAGCCGCTCTCCGCCGCGCTCCCGGCCGGCTGGAATCCCGGCGAGGTGGTGGCGCGGGCGCTGTCGGCCGACAAGTCGGAGGACGTGCCGGTGAGGTTCGCCGATGGAAAAGTCACGGTCTCGGTTTCCGCCGGCCGGCCGGTCATGGTTTTCCGCGACCGCGACGCAATGGAAAAACATCTGCCAGCACGCTAATGGCGACGCCGTCGGCGCTCAGGGCGCGCTCAAGCCGGTTACGCTAGTCGGCAAAGGATAGATCGTGCGCAGACCAGCCAGCGGTCACTTCACTGGTCCGGCAACCCGGTCCGATGCCGTCGCCTTGAATCCGCTCCAGATTAAAAGATAGCAATCGCCTTCGTGCGCATCCGCCGTGACGACCAGCGTAACGGAACTGGACGGAACAACGGGAGTTCCCGGCGTCACTGACGGGGCCGATACGGAGCTGCCGGTGGTGGCGCCACCGCCGATTTTCACCGAACCGATGACGGTCCACGGCACCGATGTCCCGCCTGGGCCCGCGGCCGTGGTCGATGTCGTCACGGTATATTGGCCCGGAACCAAATCGGAGCTGTAGAAATCGACCCGCCGTGTCGTCGCGCCTGCCACGCCCGTCACGGTATAGGTCCAGGTAGGAACGCCCTTCGCATTATTACCCTTGGTGACGGTTACGGAAAAAGTGCCGGCGGGCCCGGTGGCCGTGCTCGTTGCCGGCGGACAACCGGTGAGGAACAGCAGGCATGCAAGTGCAATGATAGCGGCGCCGGAGATTTTTTTCATAGGGCGGGAACGCAATTTGCACGAGGCCCGAAAAAAGGACAGCCTAAAGAGCTCTTACGGATCCACGGGAATAGGCACGCTGGTCTGCAGCGGCAGGTCACGCGAGGAGGTGCCGGCGGAAATTTCCCATTTTCCCGGTACCACCGCCCAGTGGTTGGACTTGGTGTCCCAGATGGAAAATGCCCGCCGGTCGAGCGTGAGGCTGATCGATTGCGTTTCGCCCGGCTCAAGCCTGACCCTGGCAAAACCTCTTAGCTGCCGCGGCGGCTCGCCGGCTTCGGAGGGAGCGCCCACGTAAACCTGCGCCACTTCCGCGCCGGCCCGCTGGCCGGTATTCTTCACTTTCAGCGAGACCTTCACCGATCCGTCGGCGGCGGGTGGCGAGACATCGAGATCGCTCACCGCAAACGTGGTGTACGAAAGGCCGAAGCCGAAGGGGAAAAGCGGTGCGACGTCGTGCGCATCGTACCAGCGGTAACCGACCTCCAATTTCTCCGAATAGATCGCCGTGCCGTTCACGCCAGGATACTGCTCCGGGGTGGAGGCCGGCACCTCGGATTCCGTCTTGGGAAAAGTCATGGGCAGTTTGCCGGAGGGGTTGACCTCGCCGACCAGCAGATCCGCCACCACGTTTCCGTCCTCCTCGCCGGGATACCAGACTTCAAACACCGCCGGCACCTGGTCGAGCCAGGGCATCAAGACCGGCCCGCCGGTTTTCAGGATCACGATCGTTTTGGGATTGGCCGCGGCCACCGCTGCGATCAGCGCGTCCTGTTTGTCGGGCAGCGACAGATTCGGCCGGTCCTTCCCCTCACTGTCCTTGTTTCCGACCATGACCAACGCGACGTCGGCTGATTTCGCCGCGGCGGCCGCGGCGGCGGGATCGCTGCCGTCGTTGTACGTGACGGCAACAGTCGCGCCCACGTGATGCTTGATGCCGTCCACCGGAGCGACGGTATAGAGCGGCGTGACGTGCGAGCTGCCGGCGCCGCCGGTGTGCGCCGCACCGGCATACGGGCCGATCACGGCAATGGAATGAATCGCGCCAGGATCGAGGGGCAGGAGGCTGGCGTCGTTCTTCAACAGCACGGCGCCCTGCTCGGCAATGGTGCGGGCCACCGCGCCGTCCTTCTCCGCGGGTATCGGCTGCGGCGTCTGCGTCTGGTCAAACAGGCCAAAGCGGAACATCTGGGTAAACCGCCGGCGCAGCAGCGCATCCACCGTCGATTCCGGCACCTCGCCGGCGGCGATGGCCGCCTTCATTTCGTCGGAATAATGGATCGCCTGCATGGCCAGGTCGAGCCCGGCCCGCGCACAGCGCACGGCGTTGCGCGTTCCGGTGTAGTCCGACTGAACGAAGCCCTTGAAACCCCAGTCGTCGCGAAGGATTTCCTGGAGAAGATGCGTGCTCTCGGAGCAAAACGCACCGTTGACGCTCGGATAGGCGGCCATGACCGCACCGGGGTCGGCCTGCTTCACGGTCATTTCGAAGGCCGGCAGGTAAATTTCACGCAGCGTGCGTTCATCGATAATCTCGTTCACGCCCTTGCGGTTGGCCTCCTGGTTGTTCGCCGCGAAATGCTTGATTTCGGCGATGACGCCCTGCTGCTGGATGGCCCTGACCTCGGCGGTGGCGAGGCGGCCGGTGAGCAGAGGATCCTCGCCGAAGTATTCGAAATTACGGCCATTGCGGGCCACACGGGTGATGTTCAGGCCGGGGCCTTCGAGCAAATTCTCGCCCCGATCCGCCACTTCCTGGCCGACCACCTCGCCAAATTGCGTCGCGAGGGCCGGGTCCCAGGAGGCGGCGATGGCGAGGGCGGCGGGCATGGCGGTCGCCGGCTGCGGACGCCGGCTGTCGCCGGGACCGGCGCCGACCGGGCCGTTGGTGATCTTGAAAATGGGAATTCCCAGTCGCGGCACGTCGGCCACTTCGCGCGGGTGCTCGTGCACATCCCGCATATGGATTTGGGAAATTTTTTCGTCCAGGGTCATCTGCTGGACCAGCAGCTCCGCCCGGCGCTCGGGCGAGAGTGAACGGTCCATCCAGGGTTGGTTCGTCGGGGCCGGATCGCTGCGAAGATTGAGAACCATACCGCCGGCCGCCAGGGCCAGGCAAAGAGACAAGGGAATTTTTTT
This sequence comes from Opitutaceae bacterium, assembly GCA_035650695.1. Lineage (GTDB taxonomy): Bacteria > Verrucomicrobiota > Verrucomicrobiia > Opitutales > Opitutaceae > DASRHD01. Next base: position 7,768 of record DASRHD010000186.1, on the reverse strand, counting down.
CATGGAGGATTTCGGGAGGGGCCGCCGTCACGCCCGGTCCGGGCAGACGACATCAGGGTCCAAAACTGTCAGACGAAAACCACACCGGAGAAGTTGCGGGCGAAAGCGATTGGGTCCGGAGCGCGGAGAGGAGGGCCGGCTTGCTTTGGGGATCGATGGCGGAACTGTTGTTGACGTAGGCGACGGCGGCGGCGAGGTCGCGCTGGCCCCAGCGCAGAACCATCTGTTCGCGCGCCTGGTTCTGCTGGCGGGGATCGGCGATCAGATCCACCCATTTCATTGCGCTCGCCGGGTCGTTGTGGATGAGCGCGGACTGGTTGATGAAATTCATGATCAGCGCGTCGTTCTCCGGACCGCTGTAGTTTTGCACGAGCTGGCTGCCCAGCCATTGCTCGGCGGCGGCGGGGTTGGTCTCCATCCATTCACCAAAAGCGCGCTGGACCACGGCGGAGCGGCCGTCCTGAGGCGCGAGGGTTTGGCTCCACTGCAGGGCGGCGGCGGGGTCGCGGGCGGTCCAGTCCGCCGCCACGCGGCTAAAAGCCGCATTGCGGTCCTCGGAAGGCGGGAGGGACTTCAGCCAGGTGGCGGCGTCCGTCGGCGAGCGTTTGTCCAGCTCGGCGGCAACGGTGGCGTAGGCCCCGGCGCCGATTTCGGGATGGTAGGAACTGGTGGCCCAATATTTGACGAGGGCACAGGCGGCGTCGAGATCGCCGCTCTTCACCAACGCTTCCAGCCCGGCTTGAACCACGATTTGGGTGGGAAGCCCGTTGGGCCGGTCGCCGGTGCGCAGCAGCAAGTCGGCGTTTTTGATCAACGCCTGCGGATCGCGAGCCGCCATTTGGTCCAGCACCACGTTGATCAACGTGCCGTTGGCCAGCTGGCCGACGCGATCGGCCTGCTGCACCAGCCACTGCCAGGCGGCCTCCGGATCGCGCCCGGCCCAGCTGTGCATCAAGTCCGTGACCCAGGCGGCCTTCTCGTCGTCGTTGCGGCCGAGGGTCTGAGCGAGCTCGAGGGCGAGGGCCGGATGCTCCGCGGCCATTTGCCGCAGCAAGGCCAGAAGCTGTGCGGCCGGCGTGCCGTCCGCCATTTTGCGCAGGAGCAGCGCCCGCATTTGCCCAAAATCCGCGGCGTCCGCCGGACGGTCCGAGGCCACGGCTCTGGCCTGAAGGGGCGCCGGTGGAGAGAGCGCCGGGGCAGGAGCCGCGGGAAAGAGGGAAATCCCGGCCGGCGGCGGGGCGGGATGCGGCCGGCGGGACACTAAATACCACGCGGCCGCCGCTCCGGCGACAGCGCCGCCTCCGACGATAAGCCATCGCCCGAAGGGAAAACGACGGTGATCACGAGACGCGTTCATGGGGCAGGCGAAAGCAGGGAAACTTTTTCGAAAAATCAGCGTAATGGCAAATCTAGCCACCGGCCTGTCCTGAGCGCGGGGCCGAGGAAAGGTCCCCCGGCTGAAGCACGCCTTCCTGGCGGAAAATTCGGGCCAGATAATTAAGCTCCGGCGAGTCGGGTTCCAATTGCAGGCCGCGCAGGAGGATGGCCCGGGCGGCGGCGGCATTTCCCAGGCGCAAACCGACCTCGCTGCCGAGGCAGGCGTAATAAGCGGCGGACCAGCCGGCGGTCTTGGGCTGATAAACCTGCACGGCATCGAGCGCCCGCTTGATCTCCTCCACCGCCTGCGCCTGGTTGGGACTGTTTTCCAACATCGATTCCGCGTTGGCCAGGCGATGGACGATCTCGTTCGTCTGCGCCGCCAGCGGCTCGTAAACAGGAAAATCAAGGGAACCGCGGAAAATGCACGGCATGGAGAGGAGTCCGGGGTCGGGCGCGACGTTGCCTTGCACCCGCATCTGCACGAATTTTTGCAGACCGGGGTTCACCGAAGCGAAGGACGAACAGAAAATGCTTTTCAGCGTGGCGTCGTCCAGTTCGCCGAGAGCCAGGTCTTTTTGCAGAGGCGCGATGAACAGCTGGTAGGTGCGCTCATCGAAACGCTGCAAGCCCTGGGCCTGACGGCCGACATCGATAAACATCGCCCGGGGCGCAGCATATTCGAGAATGGGATAATCATCGCGCTGGATCGGTCCCGGACCGGCCACGGCAAAAGCGGTGCGCTGCGAGGCAAGCTGCCGGGCCAGCACCGCCTCCGGCGTACTCAGGCCGATTGCGGCGAGGTCGCGGCGCGGTCCGGCGAGGGCGAAGGCGCGGCCAAAGGGGTCCGGACCGGACTCCCAGGGACGGTCCGAGCCGAGCAGGATGATGTCCCCGCCGCCGGAGTCCCAAATTTCCATCGCGGGAAAGACACGATGGAAGGTGCGCAGGACGAGGTCGATGGTGGCGTCGTCCATTTCGTAAGTATGGAACCATTGCGTCATGATGCCGCCCGGCTTGAGCCGGCCGGCCGCCAGGTGATAAAATTCATAGCTGAAGACGCTGCCCACGTTGACCATCCATGGGTTGGATGGCTCCGAGATGATGGCGTCATATTTCTGCGGCGAAAGTTTCAGCGCCGTCCGGGCGTCCTCGTCGTAGATCCGCACCTTCGGATCGGTCAGCACGCCCTGGTTGAAGGCGGAAAAAAACCGGGCCGCCCGCAGGACCGGCGCGCAGTTTTCCGCGACGGTAAGGTGGTCAATGGGATAGCCCAGGACGGTCCCCGCGGTGATGCCGCTGCCCAGGCCGAAGCAAAAAACCTCCTTGCTCTCCGGGCGGACCATGAGGGGCAGCTGGCCAAGGAGGATTTGGGTGGACAAATCGCCGTGGGAGGAGGCGTCGGCCTTCCCATTGATCCGCAGCACTAGCTCGGAAAACTGGGGCGAGAGCTCGTCCCGCTCCACCGAAACCGTGGCGTCGGCGGCATCCTCGTAAAAGAGCAGGTGGGCGACCTTCATCCGCTCGGAGATGGGCACGAGCGAGGCCTCGTTTTCCTGCACCCGAAAAACGCCGGCACTGAGGGCGTAGCGCCAGAGCTCGCCGCCGCGGGCCGCGATCACGACCAGGCCTGCCGCCACGAGCATGGCGGCGACCGCAGCGAGGCGCTGGCGGGTGGCCCAGGCGGTGAGAAAGGCCGCGGCGGTCGCGACGAGGGCGAGGACGGCGAAGGAGGCGCGCAGGCCCAGGCCCGGCATGAGCAGAAAGCCGGTGAGGAGCACCCCGATCACCGCGCCCAGGGTGTTCCAGGTCAGGAGCCGGCCGACACGATTGCCGAGCCGGCCGGATGCGTCCGACAGCACGCGTATCCATAAAGGTAATACAGAACCGAGCGCCGCCGCCGGCAGGCCGAGCACGCCGAAGGCCATGCAGGCGATAAAAAGCTGGTAATAGCGGTAGCCCATCGCGCTCGGGTTCAGGCCGCTGCGGGCATGACGATAAAATTCGACGAGGTTGACGATGTTGAAAACGAGCAGGCCGACGAATCCGGCGGCGAGGAGGAGAAGGATCACGGTGATGCGGCCGGGCGGCCCGAGGCGGCAGCGCGGCGAGGCGATAACCGCGCTGCCCAGGCCGATGCCAAAAATAAAAGCCATCAACATGAGGGCGAAGGCCTGCAGCGACGAGCCGACGATGAGGGCAAGGCAGCGCGAGGCGAGGACTTCGAGTCCCATCGAGACGGCGCCGCTCAACGCCACCACCAGGCAGCCCCAGCGAACCAGGCCGGAAGCCGGCCCCGCGGCCGGAGCCGCGGCGGCGGCCGGCGCGGTCCCAGCCCGCGCGGCCGACGGCCGGCGGGCAATGGCCAGGGCGATCAGTCCGATGGCGAGGTTGACGCCGGCGGCGCCCTGCAATGTCGCAGGCAGGCCGAACTGCGGAATCAGGGTGAATCCCGCCAGCGCGGCGCCGCAGACCGCGCCGAGGCTGTTGACGGAGTAGAAGCGGGCGGAACGCCGCCCGGCATCCGGAGTGTGCTTTTCCAGCCAGGCGGCGAGAACCGGCAGCGTGCCGCCCATCAGCACCGTCGGGACGCCGAGCAGACCGGCGCTGAGCAGACCTTTCAGGCCGAGCAGCCAGCCGCCGTGTCCGAGCAGCCCGCTGCCGAGCGAGCCGAAAAGCGCATCCGCCACGCGGTAGAGCACGGCAAACAGGGCGGCGTAGGCCCCTACCGCCAGTTCCGTCACGCCATAAATGGCCAGCGGCCGGCGCACGCGGTCGGCCCAGCCGCTGAAGAGCTTGTTGCCCAAGGCCAGGCCGCCCATGAAGACCGCCAGCACGACGGTTTGCGCCTGGATGGTGCTGCCGAAAAGCAACGCGAGGTACTTCGACCAGATGACCTCATAAACCAGGGCGGTCGCGCCCGAACAGAAGAACAGCAGGAGGATGAGCATGGGGTTAGCCCGGCGGCGGAAGAGTCCCACCGCAGACTTTTATCGGTCGGTTCGCAACGACAGAAGTTTGTCCTGGAAGTTTTCGGGCGGCCGGCGGAAAAAAAATTCCGATCTGCCGTGCCGGAGCATGGCAGATCGGAATGCAAGGAAACGGGCCGGTGATTATTTGACCCAGAAGGTGATATTCTTGAACCAAGCCGTCGACTTGTGGCCGGCGGGCAGACCGTTGTTATAGGTCCCGTTCTTGAAGTACCAAGCGCGGTCGCTCGTGGGGTAATTGCGCGTGACCATCTGCGAGCCGTTGATATAGGCGCGGGCGTCGCCGTTAGCCGGGTTGAACAGGCTGTTCAGCCGGAACCAGGTGTTGGCCATGCCGGTGGCGAAGACGGCGCCGGCGTCGTTGCGGAGCGTGCCGGGGGAGGTCACCTGGATGTAGATCGCCTCACCGCCGGTGTTGCTCTTGATCTGCATGATGGCGGTTTTCTGGGTGTCGGCGCTGATCATGACAGTGCCCTGCCATTGATTGTAGCGGGTTTGATGCGGCCAGTTGTCCCAGCGCATTTCGCACCGCTTCTCACCGGAGCAGACCCAGGTCTCGAACTCGCCGCCGCCGAGGTTCTTGAAACCACCGCAGCCGCTCGTCCAATTTTGCACCTTATATCCGAGAGAATACTGGGTGTAGCCGGCAGTCTGGGCCTGCAGGCTGGGCAACGCGATCAAAGCCCCAAAGAGTAAAGCCGGGGCGAGCTTGGTTATGACATTTTTCATGTATTTTGTGGGGTTGTACTTACAGAATCTCTTGCAGCGCCGCTAAAGGGGTTGGCTCCGCGAGATTCAGAGCTTTCGAGGTATACGGTTGGGCTGAGAAACGATGAAAACACCGCTTCAGAAATGGGGTTTTGGGGTTGGGGACTGAAGTGAGAGGTTATCAATCCGCTTTCGGCTTCAACCCCGTCACTGCTCACATCGGTAAGTGAGTTGCAATAATCTACCGTAGCGGCCGGCGCCCGTCTATCCCCTATTCACCTGAGGCGGGCCTCATGCATTTTGGACAGGCCGGTGCGCCGGGCAAAAAGCTCCCACATAAGGACCGCGGCCGCGGCCGAAACGTTGAGCGATTCGACCCGGCCGCAGCCGGGGATCGTCACCCGCCGCGTGCAGGCGGCCGCGACGTCGGGCGTGAGACCCCGCTCCTCATTGCCCAAGACAAGCGCAATCGGGCCATGCTCGTCTTTCCCTTCCTTCGGTCGCTCCGGCTGGCCGCCATGCGCCGCCGCACCGACCACCGCATAGCCTGAGGCGGCGAGCTCACGGCTGAATTCCGCCAGATCTTTCACCCGAAAAACCGTGACGTGCTCCAGGCCGCCCTCGGCCACGCGAAAGGCGGCATCGTTCGGCAACGCCGCGGCCGGGTGCTCCGGCACGATCAAGGCGGCCACGCCAAAAAATGCCGCGGTGCGGGCAATGGCGCCGAGATTATGGGCGTTGCCAATGCGATCGAGGAGCAAGAGCGGCTCACCCCGCGCCGCCCAGGCGCGCACCTCCGCGGCGGATGGCGCGCGAAGGACCGGGGCGTCGACCACCGCCACAATCCCACCGTGGTGCACGGAGCCGGCGATCTTCTCCAGCTCGGCCGGTTCGACACAGCGGTAGATTTTTTTGGCGGCAGCAAGCGCCTTGCACATCACGCCGATTTGCCGGCCGGTGGGGTAATCGAAATACAGCCGGTGGATCGAGCGCGCGTCGCGCCCAAACCGCGCCCGCACCGCCGCCAGTCCACAGATGGCCAGTTCCTTGGTTTTCATCGTTCGCCGGTCACGGTGAATTCTTCGCGGTCATGATAAAGATGCCGCACGCGGAAACTGGCCGCCTGCGCCACGAAAGGCGAGTCCGGCGCGTGCAGCTCCGCCAGCAACCCCAGCGGATCGACCCGCCCGAACTTGAGATTGATGATGAAGCGGCGGCACCATTTCCCCGCCAGCCAGGGCCCGACGAGATTGCGCAGGACGTGATGCGGCTCCTCCACCAGGTCGCAAAAAAGCCAGTCGAAGGTTTCGCCGCCGCGCGGTTGAAATTTGAAGGCGTCCGCCCGCCGGTGTTCGATCAAGGGATGGCCCAGGGCGCCGCCTTTGAGCGGGCCGTTGTCGACCGCGACGACCCGCGCGCCGTGCCTGGCCGCGCTGTAGCTCCAGCCGCCGGGGGCCGCGCCGAGATCACAGACCGTCTCTCCCGCCGCCGGCTCGCGGCCGAGCACGCCGTAGGCCTCTTCCACCTTGAGGTATGAGCGCGACGGCGCGGCTTCATCATCCGCCATGCGACGCTGGCCGCCGAGGACGGCTTCGCGGGCGATGAACGCGCGGCCGAAATCGGTGAAAAAAACAAACAGTCCGCGCGCCGGCCCGGCGCCACGCGGGCCGTCCGGCATCGCCAGCCTGGCCACGCGGGAAAGCTTTTTCCGCAACGAGTCCCGAAAGGAGTCCTCCACCGCGCCGATCCGCCGGCTGAGACCCGCCATTTCCGCCGGACCGGAAAAAACGCACGGCCACGCGGCTTCGATGCGTTCGCTGCGCACGCTCTCGAGAAAGAATTCCTCCAACTGCCGCGCCAAGGCATTGACCGATTCGCCCCGGATTTCCGCCGGCGCGCGCAAGGTCAGTTGGGCGAAGGCGGAATCGAAAATTTTTTCCACCGCGGCCCGCGCCCAGCCCGCCCCATGTTCCGCCACGGGCGCGTCCGCGGCGGCAAGTTCGCGAACGAGCAGGTTTTCGTAGCCGGACTGGCAGACGAGCAGCATCGCCCCAGCGTGGCCGGATGGAGCCCGCCGTCCACGCAAAATCCGGCGGGCCGGTCAGGCGATTTCGCACGCGCCGCCGGCGCAGGCGACGGCTTGCTTGAGCTCGGTGATGTCCTCGTTTTCCTCGAGCGTGGTGTAGTCCACCGGCTGGTAAACCAGCCGGTTCCATTTTGCGATGTCGTCGGCCGTGGCCAGGGCCTCGCGCGGCGCCTGGATGTAGACCTTGTCGCCACAATCCTGGAGCAGGGCGATGCCGGTGAACTGGCGGCGGTGCTTCCAAATGAAGTCGGCCACGGCGACCCATTCATCGCCGCGGACCGAGATGGTGCAGGAGACGTTGTGGTGCAGACCGGGAGAATAGCGGGCGTGGCGGAGCCCGGCCTGGACCCAGTTTTCCTGCACCAAGCGGATGTATTCGAGATGTTTCACCGCTGAAAGGTCCTCCCGGTAAATGCCGAATGGCGGCCCTTCGACCGGGAAGGTGATCACCTCGGTCCGGCCGTTGGGGTCGTAGACGCTCGACTCGACCATGTGGGCGTTGATTTTTTTGAAATGGCGGAAGATCGGATCGTGAACGTTGGCCTGGACGCGGCGAAAATAGCGCGGCGCGTGGTGCGGGTGCAGACCGCTGCTCGTGCCGAGAAGC
>DASRHD010000185.1:0-2679 GCA_035650695.1 Opitutaceae bacterium | reverse complement strand
GGTGGGTTCGGTGACTGAGAATAGCCGCGAGCTCACCTTCCGCCGGGGCGTCGTGTCCCGCCGCGCTTGCGAGACCAAACCGCTGTTCGATCAGTTCAGCAATCGTTTTCGTCATCCGTACCTCCCTCGCGACGTCCGGTTGTTACGGGAAATACCGCCGAACGAACTTTCGGAAGTTTTCCAACAGGAACCGATTTGCTCGCTTACTGATTGGAGCGTTCGGTACCATCATGTCGAAGGCGTGGAACGCGCCATCGAATATCTCGAATTCAACGGGAATATTGGCCCGACGAAGGTTCGCAACGTAGGTTTTCGTTTCATCCCGAAAAGGCTCGGCACTGCCGACGTAAGTGATCGTCGGCGGCAATTTCGTATAGTCGGTACAGCGTGCCGGAGCCGCGTAAGGCGGCACGTTCGTCACGCCGTCGAGATAACGCGACCATGCCAGCCTGTTGGCCTTTGCATCCCAAACAGGTGCGTTGTTTCCGGCAGCGGAGGCGCTGTTCTGCCGGTCATCGATCATTGGATAGATCGGCATTTGAAAAGCTATTTTTGCATCGCCGGTATCGGTCGCCTTGAGCGAGACCGCCGCCGCAAGCCCTCCGCCCGCGCTATGGCCCGACACGATGAACCTGTCGCCTCTTCCGCCGATGGAGACCGCATTGTCCCTTATCCAGAGCAGGGTGTCGTAGCAGTCGTTGAATGCGGCCGGGTACGGCGCCTGAACGGCCTTTCTGTAGTCCGGCGCGAGGATGATGCATGGTACTGTTTTGATGAAGTCCCTGATGATGGAGCCGAAGTGCTCGGGCACCCCGAGAAAGTAACCGCCGCCGTGCAAATACAGCATGACCGGCAATGGTCCAGCTGCCGCGGTCGGCCGATAGACTCTCACGCGAATGGGCGCCCCGCCATTTCTGCTCGGAACGTATAGCTGCTGGCAGACCAGTCCTCTGGTGTTTCTTCCGAGGGCGGCCCTGCCGATGAAGCCGAGCACGAGCGGAGAAAGCCGTCTCGTGTGGAAAAAGGCTGCGAGCATCCGCCCCGCGGCATATTTGCCGCGCAGGTCTTTGTCCACCATGTCCCTGGTGACTTTCACCCGATGCTTCGTGCCGACGTGGTCATCTTCCGGAGGGGCGGAAGGCCCAGCCCCCGGGCAAACAGCGTGCGCCTCGATGCCGGCATTTTTTCCGGAAGCAGTCCGAAATATGAAATGGCTTTCGCCATCGCGCCTCTGACGGCCGGTTCGACCGTCGCACAAATGAACCAGCAGACCAGGACGAGCATGGCCAGCGCGACCCATACGGCTGCGGTGGCGTCGAGGCCGGCATTGATCAGGGCATGAATAATCTCTGCGCCAATGACGTTGTGGGTGAGATAGAGCGGATAGGTGATCAGCCCAAGCGTCCTCAAGAAGGCCGGCGCTTCGCGCAAAGCGGCGGCTGCAGGACGCCTGTTCCTGTTCGCGTCATAGGCAATGATGCCCACCGCCGCCGCCCAGACCAGGATCGGCACAAAGGCCGACTGACCCGAGATGGCAGGGATGCACGTCAAAAAGAAAGAGGCAAAAAAGTAGATTTCTGCCGCGCCCGAAAGACACGTGACGGCGACGGCGATCCGTTCAATCGACGTCAGCCGCCTGTTTGCGGAAATGAAGAGCCAGATACCCAGCGCAAAGAAGCAGCCGTGGTTCAACAGCAATGCCGCGAACGGCACTCGAAACAGCAAAATGACGAGATACGGCACGTTGGCCGGCGACACAGCGGGCAGGTCGACTGGCGTCGTGCATAACAGCACCAGCAACGCGACAGCGTTGAACACGGCGCTCCAGACGGTGAGACCGAAGGCGAAGTGCCGCAGGGTGATTTTCTTCGTCAGCATCGCGCAAAACACCAACACATAAAACGCCATCTCGGCCGCCAGCGTCCAGTAAATGACGTCGAGCGATTGCTTCGTGACTCCCTCGGGAACGAGCAGCATGGCGTGGATGTAGGGCATGATGAATTTGGATGCCGGTCCGCCGCCAAAGACAAGCAGAACGAGGAGGGTGGCGGTGGCGCAAACCCAGACCGCTGGATACAGCCTGAGAGCGCGGCCAAGGAGAAACTGTGTCGGTGAAGACCTGCTCGCGGAGTTCGCTATGACGAAACCGGAAATAACAAAGAATATCTCGACTCCCACCCAACCAAACCAGGTGAAGCGCGCGGCGGACGGATATAGAACATCGGCGCCGACGGTGCGCTCGAACCCTGGATGGCCGATCGAAACCCAGGCCCACGACCAGAACAGCTGGTGAAAAAGTGCGACGCCGAAGGCAGCTGCGAAGCGCAGCGTATCCAGCAGAGGAAAATGGTTCTTCATTGGAGGGCTCCAAACGCATGAAGCGATCCGTTGCAATATTGGATATCCTAACCGAGCCCCGTCAGGTATGTCACGCTTTCCCGAGCGAGGTTTCTGAAACTGTTCGCTCCGCTTTGCGGGACGCCTGCTGGTCGCTCGATGTCGCTTATTGGCCCGTCGCGGACATGCCAGGGCCGAACTGACAATGACAATGTCTGCTCCTGAGGCAGAGCGGACAGATTGAGAGTCGAGGGCCTCGGCGGACCGGGTCAGCGCGCCTGATGTACGCCCCTGCGGAAGCGCTGGATCAAGCGCAGCGTTCGCACCGACCAGCCGTCGCCA
>DASRHD010000184.1:0-5256 GCA_035650695.1 Opitutaceae bacterium | reverse complement strand
TTTCGATCCGTGCATTGACAACCTTTGATCGAGTCTGCTGTCATGACAGATTCATGAGCATAATCCTGGGCATTCTTACGGTCATCCTGATCCTCGTGGCGCTTTTCCTCATCCTCGTGGTGCTGATGCAGCCGGCAAAATCCGACGGCGGCATGGGCGCGGCGATGGGCGGCGGCATGGCGGAGTCGGCCTTCGGCGGCGAGACGAGCAACGTCCTCACCCGGGCCACAATCAAGGCGGCCATCGCATTTTTCGTGCTCAGCTTCCTGCTTTTCCTGGGCAATGTCTACCAGCGTCAGCGCGCTACCGCGCCGGGCGGAACACTGCCCAACATTCCTGTTCCAGCCACGGCGCCTTCCTCGACAATGCCGCCGCCGACCGGCAACCAAGCCGAGGTGCTGAAACAGCTCCAGCAGCAGATGGTAAAGCAGCCCGCGCCCGCCGCGACGGCTCCGACCACCCCTGCACCAGCCCCAGCGCCGGCGGCTCCGACCAAGACTCCCTGAGCGCGCCACAAAGCGCCCCGGCCCGTGCCTGGCCCGCGGAAAACTCTCTTTTTGCTGGCGACGCTGATACTCGCGCCGGCCGCGCCTGCCCAGCAGCGGTTTTTACCCCAGCCAAACTACGTCCAGCTTACACCACCCGACCAGGCGGAAGGCCGGCGGATCCTGGAAGAATTCCGGGCCAAGGGCATCGCCGGCGATTATTTTTTCGAATTGCAGCTTCATATCCTGCCGCGCCGCGGCGATGAACGCGTGGTGTCCGGCCGGCTCTGGGGCATGCGTAACGAACAGGGACCTCTTACCCGGCTCGATCTTCTGACCGATCCGGCGAAGAAAACCGAATTGCGACTCCTCGTCCAGGACGGCCCGGCGCCGGCGGTATGGCGGTGGGACGGCGAGGGCGCGGTCCACCCCCAGGACCTGACGGCGCTGTTCGCACCGCTGGGCGACACCAACCTGACCGCTTTCGACCTGCAGATGCCTTTTCTTTATTGGACGGATTTCGTCTACGAAGGATTGACCCGGATGCGCGGCCGGCCGGCGCATCAGTTTTTGCTCCGTCCGCCGCCGGATTTTGTGGAAAAATACCCCGCCCTGACCGGCGTGCGCGTTTATCTCGATACGCAGTTTACCGCGCTGGTGCAGGCCGAGCTGATCGGGGAGCGCGGCGAGGTGCGGAAGACCATCAGCCTGCTCGAATTGAAACGCGTCGGTGAGCAGTGGATACCGAAGTCCCTCGACGTGCGCGACGAGGCGACGCGCAACAAGACCCGCTTTGTCGTCACCGGTGCGGCGCTCGGGCTGAAGCTGCCGGCTGAGGTGTTTGCGCCGGCCGGTCTTTCGTCTTCGGTCGCCCCGCCGCCGGCGGAGCGAATCGTGCCGGTAGAGTAGGGGTTAGCGGATGGCGAGGCCGGTCGCCGCCTGAAAGACGTGGGCTTTTTCCGGGCGGGGGAAAACCCGGACGGTCTGATTCGGGGTGAAATGTCCGGCGGGGTTGGCCCGGGCGATGAAAGAGGTGACGCCGGTAGTGAGGTGGAGATGCGTTTCCGCTCCCATGGGCTCCGCCAGCTCGACCTTTGCGTCGACCGGAGCGGCGCCATCCACCGCCGTGTCGCTGATGTCTTCCGGCCGCAGGCCGAGGATGACGGAGTGGTCGACGTGGGCGGCGGCCCGGGCGGCAAGCGCCTCCGGGAGGCGCAAGGCAAGCGGCTGGCCGGCAGCGTTGTCCTCGGTGAACTCCAGAAATCCTCCCCTCTGGCGTAGCTGCCCTTTGAAAAAATTCATGGCCGGGCTGCCGATGAAGCCGGCGACAAAAAGATTGGCCGGCCGGTTGTACAGCTCGAGCGGTTCCGCCACCTGCATGATATCGCCGTCCTTCATCACGCAGATCCGGTCGCCCATGGTCATGGCCTCGATCTGATCATGGGTGACGTAGATCATTGTGGCGCCCAAGCGCTTGTGCAGGCGGGAAATTTCCGCCCGGGTGGCGACGCGCATTTTGGCGTCGAGATTGGAAAGCGGTTCATCGAAAAGAAAGACCTTGGGCTTGCGCACGATGGCGCGCCCCACCGCCACCCGCTGGCGCTGGCCGCCGGACAGGGCGCGAGGCTTGCGGTCGAGGTGGTTTTCGAGCCCGAGGAGGGCGGCGGCTTCGCGCACCCGGGCGTCGATCTCGGGACGGGGCAGTTTCCGCAGCTTCAGGCCGAAAGCCATGTTGTCATAGGCGGTCATGTGCGGATAAAGCGCATAGTTTTGAAAAACCATTGCCATATCCCGGTCCTTGGGCAGGACATCGTTGATCACCCGGCCGTCGAGCGTAATGGTGCCCCCGGAAACGTCCTCCAGCCCGGCAATCATGCGCAAGGTGGTGGTTTTGCCGCAACCCGACGGGCCGACCAGGACCATGAATTCCCGGTCCTCCACTGTCAGGCTGATGCCATTGACCGCCCGCACGCCCGGACCGCTTTTTTCCGGGTAGACCTTGACCAGGTTCTCGATGACGACTTTGCCCATGTATGAGGCGGAAGAGGACAGGCAAAAATCTGTCAACCATTCAGTGAGTCAATCCTAAGCCGAACTTTTGCTTGCTCCCATGCACACCGCTGGACTAGCTCTCCCACCTGCCGCGATAAGACGAACTCCAGCAACCCGTTTAGCGCCCATGGCCAAGAATTCCTACAACCAGCCGCTCACTTTCGACCTGCCGCAAAATCTTATCGCCAAAATCGAGGCCTGCCGGCGGGCGCTGGCCCTCCGCTCGACCAGCGAGGTGGTACGGGAAGCCCTGGCCGATTTCGATTTTGAGCGCTTTAGCGCCCCGCAGAAGGACCATCGGCAGATCTCCGTCCGTCTTCCCCTCGAGGTGAAGGACAAGCTGGCCAAGTATTCGCGGAAGAAGAAGGTCAGTGTCGGCGAGCTGCTGCGCGTGGCCATTCAAATGCTGCCGGTCAAGGCGGGCAGGAAGAACGGTCGCGGCAAATCAGCCAAAAAGCGGTAACGCTTCCCGCCGGTCTCGCCGGCGGAGGGCGGCCGCGGGAGGGACTTGCGTTCCACCGACGCACCCCTTTAGTCGTTGAGCCTTTGTCATGAGTACTCCGTCTTCACCCTTGTCTGTCTGGGCCCAGAATATCGCGCCGTCGCCGACGCTCGCCATCGATGCCAAGGCGAAAGCGCTCAAGGCGGCGGGCGAGGATGTGTGCAGCTTCGCCGCCGGCGAGCCCGATTTCGACACGCCGGAGTTTATCAAGGAGGCCTGTGCCGCCGCGCTGCGCGCCGGCAAGACGAAGTACGCCGCCACGCCCGGCATCGAGGAGCTGCGAACCGCGCTGGCGGAAAAATACGCCGCCGATTATGGCCTGAAGATCACCCCGGCCCAGACCGTGGTGAGCCCGGGTGGAAAATTTTCCTGTTATCTCGCCATGCTGGCGGTCTGCTCGCCCGGTGACGAAGTGATCATCCCCGCACCCTACTGGGTGAGCTATCCGGAAATGGCGAAGCTCGCCGGCGCCGTGCCGCGCACCGTGCTGGCTGACGACGCCTCCGGCTTCAAGCTCAACCCGGCGCAGCTCGAGGCTGCCATCACTCCGAAAAGCCGCCTGCTCGTCCTCAATTCGCCATCCAATCCGACCGGCGCAGTCTATTCACGGGCGGAACTCGAGGCCCTCGTCGCCGTCGCGCTGAAGCGCGGCCTGTACGTCATGTCCGACGAGATCTACGAACATCTTGTCTATGACGGCGGCAAACCGACCTGCCTGGCCACGCTGAGCAAGGAGGCCGAGGCCCGGACCATCGTTGTTTCCGGTTTTTCCAAGACTTATTCCATGACTGGATGGCGCCTCGGCACGCTGATCGCGCCGGCCCCCATTGCCAAGGCGGTCGGCGAGCTGCAAAGCCAGATGACGTCCAACGCCACGACCTTCGCCCAATATGGCGCCCTGGCGGCGTTGCGGGAAAAAGAAAAGGCCCGCGCTGCGCTCGCCACCATGCTCGCCGCCTTTGACCGCCGGCGGAAGCATCTCCATGCCGAACTGAACAAGATCCCGGGCGTGTCCTGCCTGCTCGCCCAAGGGGCGTTTTATCTTTTCCCCAACATCGCCAAATTCGGCCTCAGCTCGCAGGATTTCTGCGCCCGCCTGCTCGAACAGGAGAAGGTGGCGGCCGTTCCGGGCAGTGCTTTCGGTGCAGAGGGCTATCTCCGCCTCAGCTACGCGACCGGCGACGAAACGATCGCCAAAGGCGTCGCCCGCCTGGCGAAGTTCTGCGCCAATCTGAAAAAATAAACCGGCATTCCCGCGGCCGCCTCCCAACTTTTTTCCATGGCTTACACGAACGTCACCCCGCCGCCCGGCGGAAAAATCACCATCGCCGGCGGCAAACTCAATGTCCCGGACAATCCGATCGTTCCGTTCATCCGCGGCGACGGTACCGGCCCCGACATCTGGGCCGCGTCAGTGCGGGTCTTCGATGCGGCGGTAAAAAAGGCCTACGGGGGCAAGCGCAAGGTCTCCTGGTTCGAGGTCTTCGCCGGCGAAGAAAGTTTCAAGCGTTTCAACAACTGGCTGCCGAACGACACCATTGAGGCGTTCAAGGATTGCCTCGTCGGCATCAAGGGCCCGCTGACCACGCCGGTCGGCGGCGGCATCCGTTCGCTCAACGTCGCCCTCCGCCAGATGCTCGACCTTTATGTCTGCCTCCGGCCGGTGCAATGGTTCAACGGCGTGCCGTCGCCGGTAAAGCACCCGGAAAACGTCAACATGGTGATTTTCCGCGAAAATACCGAGGATATCTATGCCGGCATCGAATACGCCGCCGGCACCCCCGAAGCGCAGAAAATCCTAGACTTTTTTGCCAAGGAGTTTCCCAAGGCCTTCGAAAAAATCCGCTTCAGCACCAAGGCGCGGGCGGAGGAATTCTGGAAGCTGGTCGGGGCAAAGGACTTCCCATCTGATGTCCAGGTCGGCCTCGGTCTCAAGCCCGTCAGCCATTCCGGCAGCGTGCGCCTGATCCACAGCGCCATCAGTTACGCGATCAAGAACAAGCGCAAGAGCGTCACCCTCGTGCACAAGGGCAACATCATGAAATTCACCGAGGGCGCCTTTCGCGACTGGGGTTACCAGGTGGCGAAGGAGCATTTCGGCGCGGTCGAGATCGACAATGGCCCATGGTGCAAGATTCCCGACGGCCTGCCTGGCGCCGGCATCGTGATCAAGGACTCGATTGCCGACATCACCCTGCAGCAGGTGCTCACCCGGCC